>NZ_KB911275.1:0-238348 GCF_000383455.1 Methylobacterium sp. 285MFTsu5.1
GCTCGTCCTCGATCCGCAGCCTGCCGACGTACAGGACCGGGACGGAGCCGTTCCGGTGCTGCGCCTGTCGCGCCGAAGCTTCCCGTTCATTACCAAGGCCTTCGCCGACGCCGGCTATGCCGGCGACAAGCCAGCGAGCGCGACGATCATCGCCGTCGAGATCGTGCGCAAGCCGCCCCATCAAGTCGGCTTTGCCGTGCATCCACGCCGGTGGGTCGTTGAACGGTTCTTCGCCTGGATCAGCCGCAACCGACGCCTCTGGAAGGATCCAGAAGCGACCCTCGCCTCCGCCAGAGCCTTCCTCTACGCCGCAGCCGTCATGATCCTCGTCAGACGCCTCGCCCGATCAACCTGACTTCTCGGACGGACTCTCAAGGCGTCGCACTCAATGGCAGCCCCGACGCGGCGGCTCGAACACACTGGCCCAGACCGGCTGACGCCAAGATGCTGTCGCGAGCTATCCAGTCTTTGCCGCAGCCGGACTTTGGCCGGCTGCATCCGATCTGCATCAATGACCGGGTGCGTCCAGAAGGCGAAACGTGTAACCGCCGCGGGGCGGCCTGGGACAACATCGACCTAGCCTGTTTTTTGAAATAGTGGCTCCTCCTCAGGTATGGCTTTGCGCCGGGTGCAGGACATTTTGGTTCTTTGTCACACAGGGTTAATCTGAGGTCAGAACGTCCGGCCTCGAGCTCGGCCGCCAGGGTTGATAGCGGCGCGCCGAAGTGCGCGTCGTTGTACATCGGGATGCGCCCCTCGCGGCCGATGTGGACGAACTCACCCCATTCGGCCTCGCCGAAGGTGCCGTATTTCAGAATCGCTTTCGCCGCAGCACGTCGAAGCTGTAGCCTACGCCGTTGACGTTCATGCGCCGGATGAGGCCGTTCAGCGGCTCGATGTAGCCGCTGGTGAGCCGGTGCTCAAAGTACCGCAGGATGTGCGGGCGCCAGTGCATGAAGGCGTCGATGCTGGGCTTGAACGGCCGCTCGAACTCGGATGGCACCGAGGCCAACCATCGGTCCGTGGCAGCCTCAGCCGCTGCCCGGTCGGGCCTCGCAGATGTCGTAGAACCGCTCCTAGATGTGGTAGGCAGTTACGAGCGCCGGGTACTGGCCGAACAGCTTGCCGAGGATCGCGCGCGTCTCAGGCTAGCAGGCCTCTCAGCAGGCCACATTCTGGCCGGAAGGTCCGTCGGGGCTCCAGGGCAACCCCAAACGCCGCTGCCTGAACTGCGGTGCCGAGTAAACGAAGACGTCGACCTACTGGTGAGGCCGGAAGCTCAACGCTCGTTAAGCACTCTGTGTAGGTCGACGCTGACCAGAGCGAGTAGCGCAATGAGCCTGATCGCCGATCCTGTAGCTGGCCCCGCCGTCGCATGCCTCCTCGGGGGCATCTTTATGGGCTTTGGAGTAGGCCTCTGTGTCGGGGTCGCGGTGTTCCGTTGAGTGAGCCTGAGCATATCGCGACCGCTCTTCTGGCCTTCGGTCTCCTCACCGGGGTCGGAGGTTTCTGCATCGGACAGCTCTGGCCCCGGCCAATCAACCCCAAACGACGAAGCGGGCATCAAGCCCGCTTCTCCGCCATTAAACCCGAATGACGAAAGACCGACATTTCAACGCGTCGGAAGAAGCACACAGCTGAGTAGATAGTCGACAAGCTGCGTCAGCTCAATGTATTGGTCGTAGGGATGGCGATCTAATTCCATCTTCTCCGACTTGACTGAGCGCGGATAGCCTTCCGAAGCCAGCTATCCGGTACGCATTTATTGCGCAGCCGACGCATATCATGGCACTATATATCGGCGTTATGAGTGCCGGTATATCGGGGTCTTCCTCAATCTACATTGAGCCAAATGGCCTCGTAGCCGTTGAACGGCGGTCTCGCCTTGCGGCGCAGTTCGTACCCCAACGCCAATCGCAATTTCGGGAAACGCGAGAATAACATGGTAAGACCGGTCCGCGCCTCTAAGCGCCCCAGAGATGCGCCGGGACAGAAGTGCGCGCCGCCACCGAAACTGTAATGCTTCTGGCCTCTCCGCTTAATGTCAAGGCGGTGTGGGTCAGCGTGCAGGGCCGGGTCGTGGTTGGCTGCAAGCAGCATCGCCGTGATTGTCTGGCCCGCCTCGATTGGGCAGCCGCCGATCTGCCGTGCCTGGAGTGCCTGACGGTTCCAATGGGCGACCGGCGGATCATAGCGCAGGACTTCCTCCACCGCATCCGGCCATAGGTCCGGCTCCGCACGCAAACGGGTGAGCTGGAGGGGATAGCGTAGCAACGCGACCACGGCGTTTCCAATCAGGTCGGTTGTGGTGAGATTGCCGGCCACCAATAGCAAGCGACAATTGTTGATGATCTCTGTTTCAGTCAGTTTGTCGCCTTCCTCCTCAACCGCAACGAGCGCGCTGATAAGATCGTCGCGCGGGCACTCTCGTCGATCCGCAATCGCCCGCGCCAAGCACCCGTTCAGCCCTAAATATGCGGCATCGAGTCGGCGCTGTTCGTCAGCTGACCTATCACGAATGTAGACGAGTTCGTTTTCACTCGACCAGAATTTGAACTGACCGACTTCGGCGTCGTCGATGCCGAGCATAGCTGCCACGACGAGAATCGGTAGGGGCGCGGCGTAGATCGACACGAGGTCAAAGGGTGTGGTTGGGTCGATAGTGTCTAGAAGATTTGCTGCAAACTGCTCAACGCGGCTCTGGAGGCTTTGGACGGCGCGAGCAGTGAAGGCCTTTGCTACAAGCCCGCGCAGACGCGCGTGGTCAGGGTCGTCCAGGGATGCCATATTTGCCTTGTCACGCCCAGTCTCGGGACGCCAGCCATACGCAGTAGGTCGGGCCTTGGAAGGATCTGCAGACAAGCTGCGGTCTGCAAGAGTGGCGGCAACATCAGCGGCACGCGTGAGCACGACCCGATCGAAAACACGGTCCTGGTGGACAGGATCGCGGAGACGCAACTCATCCAGAACTTGATGCGGGCGCTCGCGAAAGATCGGATCACGTGCATCGAGGCGTGGAGTTTGAGCAAGCACTCTCGTTTCATCTGGTGAGGCGTCGGACTGAGGCATCGCATCGAACCTGGTAAATCTCAATTGATGAGTCGAGCGAATGCAGGCAGCGTCCGCAGATCGACTTTGGCAGGAGCCATCGAAATCTATTTCAGCGGGCTAGATACCCGATCGCTTTGCTGAAGTGAGCTGACTTGAACGTATAGCGACTGCAACTATAGGTCGCAATTATTCTATGAATCTGAAGTATGAATCTGACATAGGCTTGGTCGAAATACTAGTTAGGTGAGCTAGGCTAAAGGTAAAAGCCTGAAGTGAACGCGATTTTGACTCCGTTTTAGCAGCGCTTGTCGTTCGGCTGCGACCCCAAGCCATCCGACTTGGTCTTGCTTGACCGAATCGAGCGATTTGCCGCGCCGGCACCCTGCTTCGGCGAAGAAGCTAGCGATCGGCGAGAACGCCGTCGCTTCCATCGATTGAACGAGTGCCTAGGCAAGTCTGCACGGCCCTACTCCGAGCTTTGCGCGTGACGCCTAAGCTCGAAGTAGGGCGCGGCCGCTCAACGCAAGTTGAAGCTTAGGCAGCGAGTTGCCCAATCGCATCACGGGCCGATCTAAGCGCTTGACTCTTGTTATGATCGCCAGCCGCCACTCCTTCGGCTAGGACAAATTCCGGGGTGATACCTATAAAGCCGAACACGGTACGCAGGTAGCTTTCGGCATGCTCTGCCGAGGCGGCCGCCGTCCCCCGACCGTAAAACCCGCCACGGGCAAGAGCTAAGACGACACGCTTGCCCTGCATGAGCCCTTCTGGCCCATTGGCCCCATACCGGAAGGTTTTTCCGGGCACCAATATGCGGTCGATCCATGCTTTCAGCTGTGATGGAATCGTGAAGTTATACATCGGCACTCCGATGACCACGATGTCGGCAGCCATAAACTCGTCGAGCATCCGATCACTGACCTCGCGGATGGCTTGACCATTTGCATCAAGAGCACCGGCCATGGCCGAGATCGGGTGCGCAGTCGGAATGTTCGCGACTGTCAGGTGCGGCAGATCCTCAGCAGCGAGGTCGTGGTAGGTTAACTCAGCATGTCCGAGTTCGCCGAGCCGCTGGACAACTAGTGACGACAATTCGCGAGAGACAGAGTTCGTGCCGCGGATGCTTGTATCAAGGTGGAGTAATTTCATGACCGAATCAAGCTCCTAACTTCGACCACTAGGTAAGTGAGAGTTCCGCCGGGAAGACGAAAGTACACGGTCTAAGACCCGACTTTTCCACATGACTGACTAAAACCAGATCACTTAGACGTGTCGTGCATTGAGAGAAGCGGTGCCTTGCTCTTCGATCGATATGTACTGTCGTTTTTTCCCAATCTATTACGAGTCTCACTTTTTAAATACTGTCGGCTCGGAGGCGCCTTTAGGTTGTAGGTCTACGACAAGCAACTTCAGTGGTCCGGGCCCCACATTAGCCCCAGTGTGCCAGGAATCGACCGACTCCAAGACGGCCTCACCTTGATGAAAGGTGTGCGCGTCGCCTGTATCGACGTTTGTCACCTGAATTGTGCCGCTGAGCACATAGCCTACGCGCGGCGTCGGATGCTTGTGCACCGGGAGCTTTGCGCCGACGGGAATTTCATATATCGAGACGGCGACTTGACCTTCCCCCTGCGGAAACACTATAGGCTGGCCAAACGAGTTGCTGTCCGTTTTTAGGACAGGCACAACCTTGGTCTCGGCTGCCCCTTTTGCAATGGCGGGCGCAGTAAGGACTGTAAGGGCTATAGCCAATAATAGCTTCATTTCCGGGTACACTTTGTTGTAGATGCGTTAATTATCAAGCGTCGCTGCGTTTTTCTTGCGCAGATTCGCGTTACACGATTGTGTCGTCGGGCACCTATCAGGTTACAGGTGTAATCATGCTCTGGAGCGATCCCGGTGCCGCGGAGCAGCGTCCTTCGTCGGGCGGTTGAGAACGAAGAAATGGCACCTGTTCAGCCCGGCGACGCAAAGCTGGGCTCGCGCGACAATCTGGGAAATTGGACGTTGCTGCCGCACCTGTTTCCGCCCCAGCCCGGTTATTCTGGTGTGGACCCTGGCCGTGTGGAAACGCTTTTGCGGGAGGCGGGCAGCAGCGGCGCTGAGGACAAGAGGCGAGCGGAGTCTCAGGCCCGCATCGCGGCGAGCATGGCTCGGGCACCCACGATGTTGAGCGCCCGCGTCAGGTTGTAGGCCAGAATATGCAGCGCAATCTCGCCCGAGACGCGCGGCAGGGTCTTCACCAGGAAGTGCGTCGCTCCCATCCGGGATGTGAGCGTACTGACGTGACGGGATGCTCCACCGTCTCACGCCGCACGCGCATCGCTCCGGGGTCCGCATCGAGCCGACGCTGCACCTGATCGAGCACGGCCTCGTGCTCCCAGCGCGTGACCCGGCGCTCCTTGGCTAGCGTGCAGCGGACCTTGATGTCGCAACGCCCGCACGCCGTCGTCCAGTAGCGCCGCAGCGTCAGCCCGCCCTCCACGTTCGTGTAGCGGTGGGGCAGCCGCTCGCCGGCCGGGCAGCGATAGGCATCCGTTTCGGCCTCGTAGACGAAGTCCTGTTTGCCGAAGCGCCCCTCCGCCTTGGCACCCGAGGTCAGCGGCTTCGGCAGCGTCACTGTGATGCCCCCCGCTCGCAGGCCCGGATCTCCTTGCCCGAGAAGTAGCCCCGGTCCGCGAGCGCATCGAGCGTCTCTGCCCCCAGCACCGCCTTCGCCTGCTTTGCCATCCCGGAGAGCTGTGCCCGGTCAGAGCCGGCGTTGGTCACCTCGTGTGCGACGATCAGATGATGCTCGGTCTCCACCGCGATCTGCACGTTGTAGCCGACGATACCCGAACCACGCCCGCCGGTGGCCATCGAGCGCGCGTCGGGATCGGTCAGGACACTTGCTGGTCGGGAGAGGCCAGCATCTCGGCTTCGATGCCGTCCACTCCAACCTCCCGCCGCGGAGTAGACGCTCCACCTCATGCGAGCCGATTTCCTGCGTCGCGTTCCTGTCGGTGGAACGCCACCCAAAAGGCGGTTCGAATTCAACTTTCGAAGCTGACGAGGTCCTTGAAGATCAGCCGCCCCCAAGTCGGGCCGCGCGCCTGCACGAGGAGCCCGCCCTCGGAGAGGGGGCCAAGCTTGATCGGCGCGAAGCCGAGCCTTTCCGCGAGTTCGCCGACCTCTGTCGCGGCGTCCTCGTCGTCGCTCGCCAGGAACACGACCCTCCTGCCGCCATGTGCGCCGGGGTCCTGTCCGAGCACCCCAGCGCCCAGATGGTTGAACCCCTTGACCAGTCGCGCTCCAGTGAAGGCCTGCGCGACAACGCTGGAGGAAGGCCGCCCGCCTAGCTCCTCAGGGGGGACGCGGGTGTTAGTCACGTCGACGATGGTCTTCCCCTGCCAACCGGAGAGCGCCTTCGCGACGTTCGGGTGTGCCTCGAACCGTACGGCCAAGAAGATGAGGTCCGCCTTGACGGCTGCCGCCAGCGTCACGGGGACGACCCCGGAACCGATGGCGGCGGCATCGGATGCAAAGCTTTCTGGTTCGCGTGTAGTCGCGACGGTGACCTCGATGCCGTTGCGGGCGAATGCCTTGGCCAGGGCTTGGCCAATCTTGCCAAAGCCGATGATCGCGTAGCTCATGTCGTTCTCTTTCGGTTTGTAGAGCCAGCGAGGGCGTGCGTCAGAGCTGCGCCAGGCCGCCGTCGACGGCGACCTCGCTGGCGGTCATGAAGCTACTGTCCGCCGAGGCGAGGAAGGCGGCGGCTGCCCCGATCTCCGCTGGGTCGGCCATGCGCTGGAGCGGGGTCATCGACGCGAAGACCTTCTGGCCTTCCTCGCCGAGCGCCGCCTTGGCAAGTTCGGTCGCCGTCGCCCCGGGCGACAGGACGTTGACCCGGATGCCGGTGCCCTTCAGGTCCTCCGCCCAGGTCCGCGCGAGGTTGCGCACCGCCGCCTTGCTCGCGCTGTAGGCGGTCATTCCCGGCGCGCCCGTGGTGCCGGCGCTCGATCCGGTCAAGATGATCGATCCGCCTTTGCTCATCAGCGGCAGCGCCTTCTGGATCGTGAAGATCGTGCCCTTCACGTTGGTGTCGAAAGTCTCGTCGATGTGCGCGGCGGTGATCTCGCCGAGTCGAAGCTGGCTTCCCGCCCCGGCATTGGCGAAGACGATATCGAGGGTCCCGTGCTCGGCCCTAACCACCTCGTAGAGCCGGTCGAGGTCGGCCTCGTCGGAGACCGAGCCCTTAACCGCGCGGGCATTGGGCCCGAGGTCGGACAGCGCTGCATCAAGCGCATCCTGTCGGCGGCCGAAGATGAAGACGAAGGCGCCCTCCTCGATGAAGCGCTTCGCCGCGGCGCGGCCGATGCCCGTCGCGCCACCCGTGATGACCGCGACCTTACCCTCAAGCTTTCCCACGTTCAGGCTCCGTCCTTGGCTGTCTCGGGAAGCTCCCGATGCCTCGAACATGCGTCCGCCCGCGTCAGGCGTTGAGTACGGAAGTGCGCACAGCGGTGGTGCGTAATCGATCCGGCACAACGCCGGCGCTGATCGTCAGGGTTGGTATCCGGTCCCAGAGAAGCCCGCGATCTTCAACTCTGAGGTCGGGGACCGCCGTACGTTTGACCAACGGGCCGAATGCGGGCCTTGCGAACGGGCAGCCCGTGGTGCTGGATTGCACCATGTTCGACTGGGATGATATTCGCTATTTTCTCGCCGTCGCGCGCGCAGGCTCGGTGCGAGGCGCTGCGGCACACCTCGGTGTGAACCACGCGACCGTGCTGCGACGCGTCGCCCAGCTTGAGGAACGGCTCGGGGTGCAGCTGTTCGAAAAGCTGCCTGCGGGCTACCGCATCACGGGTGCGGGCGAGGAGGTTCTCGAACTCGCGGAGCGGGTGGAAGTGACCACCCACCAGTTGGAGGCACGGGTCTTCGGGCGCGATCAGGGCGTGCGCGGGCTCCTGCGAGTGACGCTGGCGCCGCCGCTCGCCACCCATCTACTCATGTCGGACTTCGCTGAGTTCGCGCGCCTGCATCCGGACATCGAGATGGACGTCTCGTCGTCGGGGGAGTTGGCGAACCTGACCAATCGGGAAGCCGACGTGGCGATCCGCGTGGTCTACGACCGCAAGACCCTTCCGCTCAACCTTCACGGCCTGAAGGGACCGGAGGTGTTCGGTGGCGTCTACGTGTCCCGAAACCGCCTCGCCGCATGGCGTGCGGGCGCGCCCGATCCTGTCCGGTGGATCGTCATCAGCGCGCACGGGGTACCGGACTGGGCCGACGCGGGCGGGATCCGAACCGCCGAGGTCCCGTTCCGGGTCTCGGGTGCCGAGGCGCAGGTAGCGGCGGTCCGGCAGGGGCTCGGGATGACGACACTGCCGTGCTTCGTTGGCGATGCTGACCCCCTCTTGGCCAGAGTACCGGGCATCGAACTGCACCTGTACGGAACGCTCTGGCTGCTCACGCAGGGGGAGGCTCGCAAGACCAAGCGCGTGCGGCTCTTCACGGAATTCGTGTCCCGCAAGCTCACCACGTACGCGCCGCTTCTCGCGGGATTGTCCATACCACACGATTGACGTGCGTCAGGTCGCCGGCGGCACCGGCGATGGTCGAGCGCCTGCAAGCGGAAGGTCCGAGCGTCCGATGAACGGGCGCAGTGACAACGTCCGCTCTCATAAACTGCCGCTCGAAAGCGGTCCGACCGCTTTCCACCGAGGATGTGTGAAAACGCCAAAGCGGTAGAAGGATCTTCCCAAGAACAACCTGGGAAGCGCCGAAATTGAGGCCTAAACCGCGTCAGAGCCGCCCTGCAGCGGGACCGTTTGACTGCAGCGTAGAGGATTGTTCTGCAATTTCGACATGCGCTTTCGTTTTCACACAGGCTCCACCCGTTGCGGACCCCGCCGGGGGTACCAAGCGTCAAATTTCCACCACTAGGTCGATCGTTCCCGTCACACGCGCGATCTGGCTCTGCTCAGCCACGACGATCTCGAGGTCGTGCAAGAGGCGCCGCACCATCGCATCCAGGCCCGCGTGATCGCGCGCGCCCTCTATCCGGCTCGCGGGTCGAGTCGTGGGCATGCTCGTTTCCCAAACGGGGCAGGCGGCGGGATCGCGCCCGGTCCGCGATCCCGCCGCCCGTCAGTGGACTCCGAAATAGGCCTTGTGCAGCTCCGCATCCTCGCGGAGCGCGCGCGTGTCGCCCGAGGCGACGACACGCCCTTGGGAGAGCACGTAGCCACGGTCGGCAACGTCGAGCGTCTGGCGCACGTTCTGCTCGACGAGCAGGATCGTCAGGCCGAGCGCCTTCAGACGACGGACGACGGCGAAGACCTCGGAAACGAAGAGCGGCGACAGGCCGAGCGACGGCTCGTCGAACACGACGAGCTCGGGATCGGTTATCAACCCGCGCGCGACGGACAGCATGGAGCGCTCGCCGCCCGACAGCGTTCCCGCCAGCTGCTCGCGCCGCTCCCCAAGGCGCGGGAACACGGCGAACATCGCCTCCATTCGTTGGGCGACCTTGCGCGGCTGCGGTTCGAGCAGGCCGCCGACTTGGAGGTTCTCCGCGACCGTCATCCGGGGCAGCACCCGGTTGCCCTCCGGCACGACACCGATGCCAAGCGCCACGATCCTGTGCGGCGGCATGCCCCCGAGGCTCGTCTCACCAAAGCGGATCGTCCCGGACCGCACCCGGTTCAGGCCGAGGACGGTCCGGATGAGCGTGCTCTTGCCGGCACCGTTGGCGCCGAGGATGCACGTGACCTCGCCGGGCCGCGCGTCGATCGAGACCTGCTTGAGCACGTCTGCCCGGTCGTAGCCCGAGGTGACCTTAGAGACTGTGAGTTGCCGCGAGGCGGCCACGCGTGACGCGCTCACTGTCCGCTCCCGAGATAGGCGGTTTGAACGTCTCGGTCCTCGATCAGCGACTCGAAGGGCCCCTCGAAGATCTTTCGGCCGAAGTTCAGGACGATGCAGCGGTCCGAGACCCGGCGGATCACGTCCATCTCGTGCTCGACGAGGATGACTGCGAGGTCGGGCGACTCGCGCCGAAAGTCGAGGAGGTCGTCCATCAGCCTGCGCGTCTCCTCCGAGGTCATGCCCGCCGACGGTTCGTCGAGCAGGAGAAGGCGCGGGTTCGAGATCAGCGCGCGGCAGATCTCGATGCGCCGCCGGTCTATCATCGTGAAGCGGCCCGCCGGCTCGAACAGAGCCGCGGCGATGGCGGGGTTGAAGCGGTTGGCAAGGTACCGGACGCGCTCAACCAGCGCATCGACGCTCGCTCGCAGGCGGGGGCGGAACAGCTGCGCCGCAAGGCCGAGATCCTGGTGTCGCAGCGCCCCCAGGGCGACGTTGTCGAACACGCTCTGGTCAAGCATCAGCCTGCATCGCTGGAAGGTTCGCGCCACGCCGGCGCGGCCGATCGCCTGAGGCGACTTCGCGAAGATGTCCTCGTTCGCCAGCGAGGCCCTTCCAGCGGATGGGCGATAGAGGCCCGTGAGCACGTTGAAGAAGGTCGTCTTACCCGATCCGTTCGGGCCGACGAGGCCGATCGTCGTGCCACGCTCAACGGCCATGTCCAGGCCGTCCAGGGCGACGAGGCCGCCGAAGCGCATGGTCAAGCCGGAGCAGGCGAGCAGGGGGGCGGCCATGCCTCAACCCTCCGTCCGGCTGCCAAGGACGCGCAGAGGGCGCGGCAGGATCCCGCCCGGGCGGAACCGCAGAATAACGATCACGACGGCGGCGAAGATTAACAAGCGATATTCTTGGATCGGCTGCAGCTTCTCGGGGAGCGCGAGGAGCACGGCCGATGCCACCACGGTGCCCCAAAGATTGCCGAGGCCGCCGAGGACGACGATGGAGAGCAGCGTTAGCGACTCGCCGAAGCCGGCCCCGTTCGGGTTCACAAAGCCGTTCATCATCCCGTAGAGCGCGCCTGCAACGCCGATCATCGCGTTGCCGATCAAGAAGGCGGTCGCCTTCCAGCGCGAAGGCGACAGGCCGAAGGTTGAGGCGGCGATCGGGTCGGTGCGCACCGCGTCCATCGCGATCCCGACCCAGGACAGCTCCAGGGCGCGAGCGGCGGCGAGGGCGAGGGCGAAGAGCGCCCCCGCCGTGAGTGCGTAGGGCAGGTAGAAGGAGACCTCGTGACCGGCGACTGAGGCAACCGCACCGAAGTCGAGGCCGAACGGCGCGAAGCCCGGGATCTTCATCCCTTGGGGACCGCCGAAGGCATCGTTCACCTCTAGGAAGTTCCGCAACAGGAGGCCGAAGGCCATCGTGACTAGCGCCACGTAGTGGCCGCGCGTGCGCAGGACGGGCAGCAACATGACCAGCCCGAGGGCGGCCGTCACGAGCCCACCCCCGGCGAGCACCAGCACGTGCGGGAGCGCCGTCGACCCGGCGAGCACCGCGGCGGCGTAGGCACCGATGGTGAAGAACGCCGCCGCCGCGAAGTTCGCGATGCCGCCAAACGCCATCTGGACGTTGAGGCCGATGCAGGCCGTTGCGTGAAGCGCGACCGTGGCGAGCATCAACAGCGCGTAATGCTCCTCGCGGAACGTCCAGGCGAGGGTCAGGGCCGCGGCTGCGGCGCTGGCGTTTGCGAGGCCGCGCTCGCTCCGGCAAGCCGCGGCAATCGCCCGGCCGGGCCGGGTCCGGTCGAGGGCCGCGAGTGCGGCCAGGAAGCAGAGGAGAGCCGCCAGGACCTCCCACTCGCGCTCGGCTCCGAGGAGCCAAGCGAGGCCGGCGAAGGCCAGGGCGGGTGTCGCCACGGCGGCCACCCGCCTAGAAAGGGCACCGGCGGGCATCGGGCCCCCGACGATCTCGATGTCTGCAGGATTCATGGTCAGACCCGCTCGCTGGATCGCTCGGAGATGAGACCGGTCGGCAGGATGCCGATGATGGCGATCACCACCGCGAAGGCAGCGACGTCATTGTAGGCGCTGGCCGCCGGCACGGTGATAGTCACAAGTGTCTGCACGCCGGCGAAGAGGAAGCCGCCGAGGATCGGACCCAGAAGGCTGCCGAGGCCGCCGACGACGGCGGCGGCGAAGCCAATGACGCCGAGGACGAGGCCCATGCCGAAGTTGATCTCGCGGTAGTAGAGGCCGAGCATGCAGCCGGCGATGCCCGCGAGGGCGGATCCCAGCGCGAAGGTCCCGAGCACCGTGCGACGGAAGTCGATGCCTGACAGGCAGGCCACCTCGGGATCCTGCGCCACGGCGCGGATCGCGAGGCCTAGGCGCGTGCGCGTGACGAGGTGGCGGGTGGCGACGATCACGGCAACGCCGGCCAGCAGGATCGCTACGCTGTCGACACCGACGCTGAAGGAGCCTGCCGCGATCCGCCAGTCGGGCAGCAGGGCCGGGAACGGCTTGGGATTGCCGCCGTTTGGCACACCCAGGCGGATCGCCTCGCGCAGGATGGTCCCCGCCATCAGCGTAACGAGGAGGACGTTGACCGGCGGCGCATTTCGCAGCGGCAACACGAGCGTGCCGCCGATCAGGGCTCCGGCCGCCATGCTGGCCGCGATCGCCGCAAGCAGGCCCAGCGCGAGGGCGAGGCCGGGCACCGCCACCGCCGAGCCGACGACCGCGGCCGCGCCGAGGGCGGCGAACGCGCCGAGCGTGACGACGTCGCCGTGCGAGAATTTGATGACGTCGAGCACGCCGAAGAACAACGAGAACCCGACGGCGATCATCGCGTAGATCACGCCCAACATCAGCCCGTTGAACAGATGTTGTGCCAGGAATCCGAGGTCCATCTTGCGCTCCGAACGCTCGTTGGGGAGAAGCGCGCGGCGCACGCCGCG
This sequence comes from Methylobacterium sp. 285MFTsu5.1, assembly GCF_000383455.1. Taxonomy (NCBI): domain Bacteria; kingdom Pseudomonadati; phylum Pseudomonadota; class Alphaproteobacteria; order Hyphomicrobiales; family Methylobacteriaceae; genus Methylobacterium; species Methylobacterium sp. 285MFTsu5.1. Next base: position 12,857 of record NZ_KB911275.1, read on the forward strand.
CCGCGTTAGCGGCCCGTCAGGGTCCGCCGGCCGGCCGCGTACTCGCTGTCCGGCCAGAACACCCACTTGCCGCCCTGCGCGACGTAGACGTTGGCGCTGACGACATTCTGGCGATGGTCGTCGAAGTTGATCTCGCCGACCAGGGACGGATGGGCCTTCGTGGTGTTCAGCTCGGCCGTGACCTTCGCCCGGTCCGGCCCGACCTTCTCGACAGCGTCCATGATCAGGTTCGCGGCGGAGTAGGCGAAGGGGCCGTAGGCATCCGGATCCTCGCGGAAGCCGGCCTTGGCGTAGGCATCGAGGAAGGCTTGGCCGTTCGCATATTTCGAGAGCGGCGCGCCATTGTGGAAGGAGATCGTCCCCTCCGCGGCGGGACCCGCGCCCTCTAGGAAGCCTGCGGTCATGATGCCAGAGACGCCGGACATGCGAGCCTCGACCCCGAGGCGCTCCATCTGCGAGCGGACCCGCACGCCGAGCGGCGTCAGCCCCCCGACGAAGACCATGTCCGGCCTCAGTTCCTTGATGCGCGTCAGCTCCGCCGTGAAGTCCTGCTGGTCGGGTCCGACCGGGAACGTCGCCACGATCTCTCCGCCCGCCGGCTTCAGGAACTCGGAAAAGTACTTGTTCTGGCCTTTCCCGTAATCCGTCGTGTCGTGGATCACCGCAAAGGTTTTGAACCCGCGCTCGGTCAGGAAGCTCGCCGCGAGCTTGCCCTCGTTGATCATCGTGCCGTTCACGCGGTGGATCTGCTTGTGGTCGTTGCCGTAGGTGATCTCCGGCAGGATGGCGCCCCAGACGACGACCGGGAGCTTGAAGCGGGCATAGGTGTCCACAGTCGCGATGCCGACGGCGGAGCAGTAATGCGTGACGCCGGCCATGATCGTGCGGTCCGTGGCGGCTTTGGTCGCGACCTGGACGCCGACGTTCGGCTTGCACTCGTCGTCGAACGTGGCGAGCTCGTAGGTGTACCTCGCCGCGGGATCCGCGTTTCGGAGCTGCACGGCGAGCAGTGCCGAGTTGCGTCCTCCCACGCCCGCGGCGGCGTTACCGCCCGTCAAGGGACCGATGAAGGCGATCCTCACCATATCCTTGGCTTCCGCCGCCAACTGTGCGGGACCGAGCGTCACCACTGCCGCGACGAGTACCTTCGCCAGTCCCCGAACCATGTCGATCTCCTCGGAAGCGTCGCGATGCTAGCCGGGTCCGGATTCGCGCGGGACTGGACAAACGCGCACGAGCCCTTGCAGAAGTTCTGCCTGCAGTCAGTACACCGCCTGCCATTTCTTGCGGCATTGAGCCGTGTTCGAAGGCAGAACTTCATTCCCTGGATCTGCTCCGGCAGCGACACTCATCCTCGCCGTCTTTGTTCAGCGTCCTGAATCTGGAAAGCTCGCGGACCTATGCGCCCGCGTCCCACTGCCGTAACCTTGGGCTGCCATGACACCGGAACCGAGCCGCCCGTGTTCGACTGGAACGACCTGACCTTCTTTCTTGAACTCGCCCGGCACGGCCGCCTGATGCCGGCCGCCAAGCGCCTCAAGGTCGATCACACCACGGTCAGCCGGCGCGTCTCCGAGTTGGAACGGGCGGTCGACGCGAAGCTCTTCGACCGCAGGCCCGATGGTTTCGTCCTGACGGAGCACGGACACAGGTTGCTCGCGATCGCGGAAGACATCGAATGCAAGGCGCTCTCCATCTCCGGTGTCCTCGGGTCGCCGGGCAGCACGCAGCCTGTCGGCCGCGTCCGGGTGGCCAGCATGGAGGGGATCGCCGCTTTCTACTTGAGCGGGCGTTTTCGCGAGCTTGCCCGGACGCACCCGGAGATCGTGATCGAGCTCGTCACCGAGCGGCACCTGATCAATCTCACCAAACGCGAGGCGGACATCTCGGTCAGCTTCGTCCCGCCGCAGGGCGCGCGCTTGAAGGTGCGTACGGTCGGGGCAATCCGCCTCGCCCTGTTCGCGGCCCCAGCCTACCTCGCGTCGCGGGGGATGCCCGCGAGCCGGGACGAGCTTCAGCAGCACGACTTCGTGGACTACGTGGAGGACTTGCTCGCCATCAGCTCGGTCCATTGGCTCCTGGACGTCCTCGAGCCGACGAGCGTCGTCTTCCGCTCGACCAGCCTGGCCGCGCAGCAGGGGGCGGTCGCCGCCGGCTTCGGCATCGGGCTGCTGCCGCTCTTCTGCTCGAAGCGCGACCCCACCCTGGTGCCGGTCCTGCCGGACGAGGTCGTGGTGATGCGCGACGTGTTCCTGACAGTCCACGAGGATATCGAGCACCTCGGCCGCGTCCGCGCCGTCACCCGCTTCCTCGCCGGGCTATTTGATCGAGAGGCCGCTTACCTCACATGGTTCTGATCCGTCTGTCATGACTCAACGCCCCAGGCCTCCATGAATCCGGCATAGGGCAGCGCGAAGAGCGCGATCCTATGCGCCCACCGCCACGCTGGCATGCCAGGCCGACATTTGTTAAAATTCACTGCCCGGCTATGCTCTGGGTCATCTCCCAAGATGACGACCTCAGCCCGGCCAGCCACGCGCTGCGCCGGGTCTTCTTGTTTGTGCCGTCGTCATTCGGTTCAACCGGCGTGCGCCTGGATCGTCCGCGCCCCGCATCCCCTCGGCGCGACGAGCGGAGTGCCGAGGGACGTAGCCCGGCGCCATAAGGATGACTTGGCGGAACGCCGATGCTACGCAGCATCCTGCCAGCCCAGTTCACCAGGAGCGTCTCCCGGCAGGGCGGCTTGCATGCGCCCGAGCTATTCTGGGCGGCTGAACGGTACTCAATCGCCCTCTCAGCGCACGACCGATTGGGATCTCTAGCTCTCAGCTTGTTTGTCTTCTCGGCGCTGCAGCCGACCAACGTCTGGCACTCCGGAATTCTGTTTCTCGTCTGGATTTTCGGGCTCTGGATCAGCTGGCCAACGCTGAACGCTTGCAGTCGCGGCCTGCGCGGGCTCGTCCTGGCGAGCGTCGCGGCCATTGTCCTGCTCCAGGACGCTCAGACCGCCGCGGCCTGGGTTAGAGAGGTTAGGGAACCCTATTCGTCAGGTCTGAAGGCAGCCGCGATCGTGCGTGCCGCGCGCGAGCGAGATCCAGCGGTGCGGACTGTGTCCCCTGGGGTGGTGTAGCTTCGGCGTGGCCACCACGATCACCGGCTTGGGCCGGATTGATCAGGCTGCCAGGGTCGGCAGGCTGACGAGGGGATCATCGCCGATCGGGGCGATGCTTTCCAGGGTGATGTAGCGGGCTCGCTGGACGGCCCACTCGTCGTTCTGTTCCAGCAGGATCGCGCCGACGAGGCGTGTGATGGCCGCCTCGTTGGGGAAGATGCCGACGACCTCGGTCCGGCGCTTGATCTCGCCGTTGAGGCGTTCCAGCGGGTTGGTGGAGTGCAGCTTGACCCGATGCTGGGTGGGGAAGCCCATGTAGGCCAGCACGTCCGGCTCAGCCTCGTCCATCAGGGCGGCGAGCTTGGGGACCTTCGGCCGGAGCTGATCAGCCACGCGCCGCCACTGCTGACGGGCCGCCTCGGCATCGTCCTGGGCGAACGCCGTGGCGATGAAGGCGGAGACGACACGCCGCCCGCTGCGTCCGGCATGGGCGAGCACGTTGCGCATGAAGTGGACGCGGCAACGCTGCCAGGTCGCGTTCATCACCTTGGCCACCGACGCCTTGATGCCCTCGTGGGCGTCCGAGAAGACCAGCTTGACCCCGCGCAGGCCGCGGCGCGCCAGCTTGCGGAGAAAGTCCGTCCAGAACGTCTCGGCCTCGGACGGGCCGACATCCATGCCGAGCACCTCGCGACGGCCGTCACCGTTGAGGCCCACCGCCACGATTACAGCGACAGAGACGATACGGCCGTCCTGGCGCACCTTCACGTAGGTCGCGTCGATCCAGAGATACGGCCACTCACCCTCGATCGGCCGGTCGAGGAACGCGCCCACGCGCTCGTCGATCTCCTGGCAGAGCCGGCTGACCTGACGAGCGAGATGCATCCGGCAATCGGGAACTGTTCCTTGCGGCACAGACCGAGGCGCTCGTCCGGTTCTGTGCGATGCTTGAATTGCTCATGCTGGCGCGCTCCCGTCTACGCTGGCCAAAGCGCATGCCGGGCAACTCGAAGATTGGGCGGCTGGAGCGGTTGCGTCCTACCACACCCGAAGAAGGCGCTGCCTTGCCGGCCAACCTTCCTCATAGGGTCCTAATATGAAGGTTGAGCGGCAGGAGCCTTGAGCCCAGGGAGCGGGCCATGACTTCGCCGAAGGCCTACTCCTACATCCGCCACCTCCCCAGGATGGCCTCGACCGTTGGTTCCAGGATTACGTCTTGCAGATGATGATATCACCCCGCTCACGATGCATTCGCCATTGCCTCTTGCATGGCGGCCTTGGCGGCCGGGTTATGGCGGGGCGCATCGAACCTGACGCCATCTCTCGACGGCGCGGTTAGGTTCACGACCGAGCAGGGCAACCCGGCGGCGTCGAACTTGCGGGAGACGAACTCGGCCTCCGCGCGGTCGTGACTGGACATGACGAGCTGATATCCTTTGAGCGCGACGAGGTTCCGCATCACGTCGGTGAAGGCAGCTGCGTGGATGATGTCGTTGTGCTGGAGCGGATCGTCGACCAGCAGGGCGCGCCACGACGACCACTGATAGGCCGTGCTCGCGGCGCACAGGATGCCGACCCCGTTCGCAGCCATCTGCCCCTCGCTCAGCACGAGCTGGGGCGGGAGCCCGCGCTGCGGACCCGCGTCCTCCAGGATGTTAGTCCGCCGAACCGCCATACTGAAACTCGTCCGGTTCACGGCGTGATTGGCGTTCATCTCGATTGACTCACCGGGGGTCGTGAGCAGCGCCCGGTTAAAGTCGTTTACCAAGCCATTCAACGGGCGCAGGAAGCGGGTCGAAAAGTCTGCCGCCTCCGCCTGGAGGTGATCCGCGTAACGGGCGACGGCGGCGCGCGCGGCGTTCGTCAGCTCCAACGCCTCGCCGGCCTGCGTCTGGCGTTCCAGTAGCGCGCGCTCATGTCGACCCGGGTCGACGAGAGCGTCAAATCCGCCGACTGAAAGCATGTCGTTCTCGATGCCATCGAGCTCGTTGGCCCGTCGCAACGATTCCTCATGGCCCGCGAGCTCGCCGACTTCGGCGGCCAACGACGCGAGCCTGCTCCCCTCCGCGTCCGCCAGGGCGAGGTGTTCCTCGATGGCGCGCTCCGTCGGTTCGCCCTCCATTCCCCCGGCGGCCCACAAGCGGGCAACCTCCGCTATGTCAGCCCTCGCCTCCGCCACGTCACGCGCGAGGCGCTCCGCCTCGGCGGCCGCGACGTCGAACCTCTGCCGTGCCGCCGCAGCTTGTGCGAGTGCGGCGTCGTGGGCCTGCCTGAGTTCCTCCGAAGTGGCGCGTCTCTCCGCGACCGCGGACCGCCAACGGTCGAGTTCAACCCCAAGCTCGGCTTCAGAGGGCTTCCCGAGCGCGTCAAGAGCCATCGCGGGCGCCTGCAGCGCGACCTCAATTGCTGCAAGCTCTCCCGCAAGTTCGCGCCGCCGCTCTCGCTCAGCCGACAGCTCCCGCTGCAGGTCCGCGAGGAACCCGCCCGCCTCCGACGCCCCGACCGGGTTCGCCTCGTCCAGCGCAGCGAGCTCGGTCTCAATCGCCATGCGGATGTCTATGATGGCCGCGACGGGGTCGATCCCATCGCCAAGGCCGATCCGGGCCGCGATCGTACCAACAAGCCATCCGACCGCCTCCTCAGCCGCGTCGGCCTGCGCTGCCGCCGCAGCCGCTTCCGCGACACGCCGATCGGCGTCGGCGAGAGCGTGTGTCATGCTCTCGACTTGCATCAGCGACGCTTCATGATCTGCGCGTCGCGCGGCGAGCGCCGCGTCTTCGCGCTTAGCAGCCTCATCCGCGAGCAGCTTCAACGCGCCTGGTGGAAAGCCGGTCGCGCAAACCGGGCACGCCGCGTCATGACCTGACACGTGCGCCGCGATGTCCGCCAGCGCCCGGGCCAAGCGCGAGGAGCGTTCAGCAAGCGCCGCGAGAACCGCCTCGTCCCGATCGAGATCGATTCGCGCTCGATCGAGCCGAGGGCGGATATTCTTCGCCTCACCCCTCGCCAGTTCGGCATCCCGGAGCGCAGCCCGTGCGGCTTCCCGGAGCACGACGGCGTCCTCGCGAAGCCGCGGGAGCTGTGCGGCCTCCTCCGATAAACTGTGAAGGGTGGCGAGGCGCGTTTGCAGCGCTGTGCGTCGGGCGTCGGCCTCGTTAGCAACACGAAGCGCCGACCGCGCCGCTTCGAGTTCCGACGCCAAGGCGGTCGAGCGCTCATCCACCGCCTCGGCCTCCCCGGTGAGCCCCTGGCGTTCGCCGAGAAGGCGCTCCATTTCGGACAGAGCCATTGCACCGCCCATGAATCGATCCACCGCGGCGACGGCTTCCGACAACGCGCTTTCGCCCTCCAGAAGCTCCCGCTCTGTCTGCCGCGCCAACGACGCACACGCTGAGACGAAGGCCCCGGCCTCGTCGAGGGCCACCGCGGCGGCGCTCGTCATGCGATCATCCCGATCCGCCCGGGCCTCGGACGCAGCATGCCGGCTCGCGAGCGAGCGCAATCCCTCAATCTCAACCCGCCGGTCCCTCAGGCGGGACCGCGCAGCCTCGATCCGCCGGCGGGCGGCGACCGCCGTAATGTCGCCAGCTGCCGACCCATCCCCATCAGATGCAGTCACGGACGCCCAGATCCGGGCAAGGCGTACGGCAATGGCTTCGCCCGAGACTCCGTCGATCGCTTCGAGGGATCGCTTGATGGCGTCTCTTCGACCTACATTCACACGCCAGGCCGCCAGGTCCGCCTCAGCGCGTTCGACCAGCAGGCGCTCGCGGGCCGCCCTGGCCTCAAAAGCCCTCGTCGTCGAGGTCCCTCGTAGCCTGGATCTTATGTGTTCGAGCCTGTCGATCCCGCTTGGGCCTTTCAGGGCCTCCCACTGGTCCGAACTCTCGCGGCTTGTGAATCTCTGCCGCGCGGCTTGCCCCAGGAAGTGCGTGAAAGCCAAGTAATCGCCGAGGTCCGCGATCTCCGCCCAAGCCGGATCCTTGAGCATGGCGACGACCCTGTCCTCCGAGGGGGCCTGAGATGCTGACCGGGTCACTGTATTGCCCGCGCCGAAGCTCAGGCTCACCGAATGGGACCCCGGACTGGCTCCACGCCGCGTAAGGTACGCTTCCTCCCCGAGCCGCCCCACGTACGGGTCGAGGCGCCGGACCTTCCCGGTCAGGCACCACTCGATACCGTCGAAGAACGTGCTCTTACCCAGACCGTTAGTCCCCACGAGGAGCGTCAGCCCCGGCGCCGCGGGGATTTCGAGGGTGAAGCGGCCGAATGTGCGGAAGTCCGTGAGCTCGACGCGGGATAGGTAGATGGACGTCATGCCCTGCCTCCTCTCGCCCAGGCCTCGACTAGACCGTCGACAAGGGTGCTGACGTCCGTGTCCGTCGAAGCGGCGAGCCGGTTCCAGTCCCCGATGGTGTCGCGCGGCACGCCCGAAAGGGAGACACCGCGACCGACGTTGTCGATCGGGGCCATGGAGAACGTCTCTGTCGTCAGCCAGGGACGAGCCAGGAAGGTACGCTTTGCGAACTCGACCAAGCTTTCGCGGTCGGCCCGATCGACCTCGGGGGACTCGGCTGGCCTCAGCCAGACGAGCTTGCGCGCGACCTTATCGTCCCGCTCGATCTTGAGGGCCAAGTCCCGCCAAGACTCGCTGCGCTCGCTTCCACGCGGGCCGGCCAGGAATAGATGCAGGTCGAGCCCCTGGTCGGGCGCGACGTGTGAGCGCGCCACGACGCATTGGTTGCGGTACTTACGGAGGCGTTCGGAAATCTCCTCTTCACGCGGGGCCTCGGGCAGGAGGCCGAGGAGGACCGTATATCCGTCGAACCTCAGGCCGAGGGCCGCCTCGGGCAGGTCGTCCAGCCGGAGCCGGGCCGCCGTGCTCTCGTCGCCCCCCCTGAAGGATGGCTCGACCAGCTCGGGGGCCTCGGCGTGCCCGACGCCGACCTCGCGCGCCCGCTCCCGGAGCCCCTCGGCAAACTGCGCCAGGATGGCGCCCGCCGGCGAACGTGGTTCCGCGGTGCTCATGCGCCGGCCCCCGCCCCGACCTCGATCGCCCGGCCGAGGCGCTCGAAATGTGATGCGTCCGCCTCACCGAGAAAGGTTGCCAGGGCAGCGCGGCCGGTCCGTGCCGCTGTCATGAACCCGTCGTCAAGCGTGAGGATGACCGCGGCCGCCTCCTCGGCGTCCCGCAACGACGGCACGCCGCGCTCGGTGACGTTGAACGGCCGGTCGGCGAGCATAGCCGCTCGGACTGAACCGTGCTCCATCGGCAGCAGCACGAAGTGTGTCCTCCACATGAACCGGGCGGCGGCGAGCGCGGTGGGTTCCCCTTCGATCATAGCGGCCGCGCACGCATGACCTTGGCGATTGCCCAAGCTCCGGCCGTGGGTCAGGTTTCCCGGTCGCCCGATGGAGGGAGCGATCGTTCCCCAACCGGTCGCGACGGCGAGCGCAGCGCCGGTGGCGCGGATCAGTGATTTGAGGGTCCGCGGGCCGACGATCGCGCGCGCTTCTCCGGCGAGGTCCTCGACGTCCTGCGCGCAGATCGCCATCTGGAGGAAGCGTGAGAGCAGGTCAGCATCGGCCGCGAACAGGTCCCGCCACGCCCCCCAGACCTCTCCCATGCCGCGCCGTAGATCCTCCGCGGCATTCATCCTGACGACGGAACCCGGGTCTGTCCCGCGAGCGACGAACGGCCGGAGGTGCTCGTCGATCCGATCAAGCACCCAACGGTCCATCGCCCGGTCGAGGAGTTGGGCCATCTCGCCGGCTTCGAGTTCGACCGCGTTGCGGATCGAAGCCTCGATGCGCGCGATCTCCACCCGCGGCGCGACGAATCCGTCAGCATGCCGCGACGAGACTGTCAGGGCGTCCAGCATGCGCCGCCAATGGGCGTGGTTAACCGACAGGACGCAACGCTCCGTGTGCATCGCAAGACGCGCAACGGCCTGCGACAGCGAGCCGAGGTCGGTCGGGACGAGGTCGGTCTGAACGTAGAGCGACCTCGCGTCGTCTGCCCATACCTGGACCGCCCCCTCGATCCCAACATCCCCGCTCCAGCGGATCGATGCGGCGCGCGCGGCGAGCCTGACGTGCAGGGGCGCAGCCGCCGCCAGCTCGGCCTGTCGGTACCGCGGTAGCGGAAGCCGAGCCGCTTGGGCCAGTCCCGCGAAGTGCGCATGGGTCCCGTCGGGGAGGGTCGGTGCGATCGCGTCGGTCGCGATGAGCTGGACCCAATCCCCATGCTGTGCATCGTACGAGGACAAAAGTGCCGCGAACGGCGCCCGGACCGCGGCCTTGTCGGGGCCGCGCCGCGCGATGAGCCTGTCGACTACGACGCGTTCGCCGTCGCAATCGAGCGCAAGGGCGGACGTCGGACCACCGACTGGAGAGGCGGACGCTGCCACATCCCGCGAGACGAGATGGCGGAAGGTCCGTCCGTTGTGTCGCCGGCAGGCCTTGATGACCAGGTAGGCGGCGAGGCGGTTCAGCGTTGCCGTGCGGACCATCATCGGCTGCGCGCCGCGCGTTTGAAGCGTGAGCTGCACGCCCGGGCGCAGCAGGCGCTCGACCTCGTCGACTAGGCCGATGGCCTCGACCCTCGCCCCGATGCGGTCATCGTACGCCTGCACGAAGTCGAAGCCGCGACCCTCCGCGTCGGCAGCGCGGGCCTCCTCGTCGATCACGAGGAGGTCGGCGCTCAGGCATTCGATGTCCGGGTAGCGCGTGATTGCCTCTACGAACGACCAATGGTCGAAGTGCGCGCTGGCCGCCGCGACGAAGTCGATCAGGCCGCCGTCGCCGTTGCCACTGACGAGGAAGCGCGGATTGGGATCGGTGCCGACTACGGGGCCCGGCACACTGGCGTCCGCCCAGTAGCTCTCCGTCGGGATGTTCGGGACGGGGTTCGGGGGCTCGACGCCAAAGCCGATCGCCAGAACGACGTAGTCCACGGTGATCGGCACGGGCTCCGTGTCCCCGGCATCGGACTGCCGCACAGCGCCGACATCGAAATATTGTCCGCGCGGCACAATCGTCTTGACGCGGTGCCGGAGGTGGATGCGCAGGCGCTCGCCGACCCACGCCCGTATCTCGTCGAACTCCAGGAGGATGTCCCGCCTGACGTCCGCCGCCGTGCCCGATCGCCAGTCGAGGATGGGCAGCTCCGCCCGGGGATGGTCGGCGGACAGCCTCGGCCACTCGTATATGTGGGGATCGATCCGCCGCCGGTGCGAACCGAGTTGCAACGGCACGAGTTCCCGCGACGTCTCGTAGAGGTTCACGATGACGCCGTCGTGAAGGGCGAGCGCTGCCGCGACCGTGACGCCGGCAGCTCCCCCGCCTACGACCGCGACGCGAACGCCGGCTCTGAGGAAGTGCTCGGCGTTCATGGCATGTGCGAGCTGAAGGGCTCGGACTTGTTGCGAATATAGGGTGATCCGTGTGTCGTAGCATCCCAGGACGAAGGCGCCCGGATGGGCGGCAATCTCGAAACCTTCAAGGATGTCGCGTGTGCTCAGCACCCGGCCGCATTCCTACCCGTTGTTGACAAGATCCCAATACCCCTTTGGTTTGACGGGCTCTCGGACCGCGGCGAGGAGGGCCCTATCCCAGAAGTGTATCCCGTCGAACGGTCGTGAGCACGCCCCGCTACCAGTGTGCGATCATCGGGGCAACGGGCGTAACGCGGCACTGCCGGAAGGGCGACGAGACAGAAGCGAACGCCTCCAGGCGCCTGCCTATCCGTTCGGCAGTACGCTTGGAACGGAACGTTCCGGACGAGCAAGCCTCGGCACAGACAGGTAGCCGCCTGCCGAAATCGATGAGTACGCCCTGCGGTGCCCTCGCTCTCGCGGAAGCGGCGGCGCTTGTCTGGGGCTAGAGCGTTTTCGGTTTGGGCTGAGTCGGCTTGGTGGGGTTCACGCGGCGCTGGGAGGCTGATTCACTCGGCCGGTCGACATCCGGAGTGATGCATGGGCCGCCCCTACAGCTTGGACCTGCGCGAGCGGGCGGTGACCGCGGCTGCGGCGACCTCGCGCCGTCAGGCGGCCGCCCGCTTCGGGGTCGGCCAAGCAACCGCGATCCGCTGGATGGCGGCGCTCGCCGCGACTGGGACGGTGGCCGCCCGGCCGCAGGGGCGTGCCCGCCGCTCCAAGCTCGACCCGTATGAGACGTTCCTGCGTACGTTGATCGACGAGAAGGTTGAAATCACCCTGGAGGAGATGCGCGCCCGGTTGCAGGACGAGCATGGCCTCACCGTCGGGCTCGGCACGCTGTGGGCCTTCCTCGACGCGCGCGACCTGACGTACAAAAAAGACGGCCCACGCCGCAGAGCAGGATCGGCCGGACGTGAAGGCCGCCCGGGAAGCGTGGTTCGAGAGCCAGCCCGATCTCGACCCGGACCGGCTGGTGTTCCTCGACGAGACGTGGACCGCCACCAACATGGCCCGCACCCGCGGGCGCTGTCCCCGCGGCCAGCGGCTGCGCTCCCCCGTCCCGCACGGTCATTGGAAGACCACGACCCTGGTGGCGGGCCTGCGCCTGTCTGGGATCGCCGCGCCGTTCGTGCTCGACGGGCCGATCAACCGCGACGCCTTCCAAGTCTACGTCGATCAGGTCCTGGTGCCCGAACTCGCACCCGGGGGCATCGTGATCATGGACAATCTCGGCAGCCACAAAGGCCCGGCCGTGCGCGCGGCGATCGAGGCGGCGGGCGCGCGGCTCCTGTTCCTCCCGCCCTACTCGCCGGACTTCAATCCGATCGAGATGGCGTTCTCGAAGTTGAAGGCGGGGCTGCGCAAGGCCGCCGAGCGCACGCGCGAAGGGCTCTGGACCACAATCGGGCGGCTCGTCGATGCCGTCACGCCCGACGAGGCCGCAAACTTCTTCGTCGCGGCAGGATACGACTCCGATGAAACCGAAACTGCTCTAGTGGGACGATGAGCCTCAGAGATGCCCGGCCATGTGCCGGCCGATCGTGCTGACCTCGGCCGCAGCGGCGGACGTCTCATAGACGATGCGTCCGTCTGACATCACCAAGATCCTGTCCGACAACTCGAGAATCTCGTCCAGATCCTCGCTTATGAGTAGCACCGCCGCGCCGCCGTTTCGCGCGGCCACGATGCGCGTCCGAATTTCCGCAACTGCCGCGAAGTCGAGGCCGAAGCAGGGATTGACGACGATCAGCAGATCGACAGGGTCCGTCAGCTCGCGCGCTAGCACGGCGCGCTGAACGTAGCCGCCCGACAGCGTGGCGATCGGCGCCTCCGAGGACGCTGTCTTGACCTTGAAGCGATCGATTGTCCGTCGTCAGATGATTTGAGACGACTTGAGGCGCTCAGGAACGGAGGCTCTGGTCCATCTGGGTGAGAGGTTAGGCAGCCTGCGCGTGGTGGCGCAAGCGGCGATCGATGAGGGTCTGGCGCTTGATCCGCGCCCGCTCCTGCAGGATGGCCTCGCCGCGGCCGAAGTAGACGTCGGCGGGAGTGAGGTTGCCCAGGCTCTTGTGAGCCCGAGCGTGGTTGTAATGCTCGACGAAGGCGGCAACCCGCGCCTCCAGTTCGCCGGGCAGGTAGGCGTGTTCGAGCAGGATGCGGTGCTTGAGCGTCTGGTGCCAGCGCTCGATCTTGCCCTGCGTTTGAGGATGGCGGGGCGCGCCGCGGATATGGGTCATGCCCCGGCTGCCGAGCCAGTCGGCCAGATCACCCGCGACGTAGCTTGATCCATTGTCGGAGAGCAGCCGCGGCCGATGCGCCACCTGCACATGATCGAGCCCGGCCGCCGCCAGCGCGAGGTCGAGCGTGGCGGTGACGTCGCCGACCTGCATCGTCGCGCACAGTTTCCACTCCACGATGAAGCGCGAGAAGTCATCCAGCACGGTCGAGAGGTAGTACCAACCCCAGCCGATCACCTTCAGATAGGTGAAGTCCGTCTGCCAGAGTTGGTTGGGTGCGGTGGTCTTGTCCCGGAACTCGTTGGCGGCTTTGATCACGATGTAGGCCGGGCTGGTGATCAGGTCCTGGGCCTTGAGCAGGCGGTAGACGGTCGCTTCCGAGACGAAGTAGCGCCGCTCGTCGGTGAAGCGCACCGCCAACTCGCGTGGGCTGAGCTCTGGCTCCTCCAGTGCGAGAGCGACGATCTGATTGCGAACCTCGGCGGGCAACCGGTTCCAGACCCGGCTGGGTCGGGACGGGCGATCCGCCAATGCCTCGAGGCCGCCACGCTGGAAAGCGTCGTACCACCGGTAGAACGTCGCCCGGGTGACGCCGAGCTTGTCCAGGGTGGCGCGCACCGGCAGATGGGATTGCTCGACCAGCCGGATGATCTCTAGCTTCTCAGAGGCCGGGTACCTCATGCCTCGTCGCCCCCAGCCCCGGTCATACTTTTTTTCAGCAGGCGGTTTTCCAAGACGAGATCGGCTACGACCTCCTTCAGCGCACCCGCCTCGCGACGCAGGTCCTGGACCTCGTCGGCGGTCGCGGCACGGGCCGTGTCGCCGGCCAGCCGCTTCTTGCCGGCCTCCAAGAACTCCTTGGACCAGCCATAGTACATCGAGCTGGCGATGCCTTCGCGCCGGCACAGCTCGGCGATGCTGTCCTCACCGCGCAGCCCTTCCAGCACGATGCGGATCTTCTCCTCGGCCGAGAACTGCCGGCGCGTGGCGCGGCGGATGTCCTTGATCACGGCTTCTGCCGGCTTCCGCGCCGGCCCGGACGTCTGTTTCATCTTCGCTCCTGGGGGCTACGATGAACCAGCCATCCTCCGTTCGTGAAGACCCTCAATTTGTCTCGGGAGTGCTGACGGCGGACAGTGAGGACGCGATCGCGCGGGACCATGGGCCGCTGCCCCCAGAGGTCGCAATAGGCGCCGCCCCTCCTGAGTGGCTAGCCACGTAACGGTGGAGGATCGGGGTACGGCACGTCACTGCATCGAGGCTGCTGGCGCGCGGTACGTTGCAGATTGCGACAGCGTCCGCCTTCTCGACGGCGATATCCACAGCAACGTCTTTCTCGTAATGGGGTCACGTCCAGCACGTTTGATGACCAGTCGGCGACAGGGCCCTACCCGACCTCGAACTTGCCGGCGATCAAGCTGGAACCGCCCTTACATCCTCGATGACCCGGGCGGGATCGATCTCTAACGCATCGGCGATAGCGAGGAATTCCACGATATCGATCCGTCTTCCACCACTCTCGATCGCAGCGATGACCGACTGATATCGGCCAAGCCGAGCTCCCAACTCGGTTTGGGTGAGGCCCGACCGCTCTCGTGCCTCGACGAGCAGTTCGATCAATCGTCGGTGTCGCGCGGTCCTAAGGGTGCTGGGCATCGGCCCGTCGGCGTGAACAAGGAAGCCGACGGTCCAGCTAAACCAACTAGTCCAATATCAGAAAATCTGATATTCGATCGGGCGGTCCCGATGCCGTCGCCGATCCTTCGGGAGGGTGCCTTGACGCTCTGGTTCACAGCTGGCCACCATTTCGGCCACACGAACATCATCGCCCTCTGTCACCGTCCATTTCGGGATAGCGACGAGATGGACGGCTTCATGGTCGAGCGATGGAACGCGACCGTGGGCTCGAACGACGAAGTGTGGCACCTCGGCAATTTCGCGTATCGTTGTGGACCGAATCGAAGAGCAGCCATCTTCGGCAGCCTGAACGGCAGAGCGATTCACCTGATCCGCGGCAACCACGATGGCAAAACGACGTTATCGTTGCCATGGGCGACAGTTCAGCACTATACCGAGATACGTCTTGGAGCAGAACATCTGATACTGTTCCATTACGCACTTCGCGTTTGGAACAAATGCCATCAAGGATCCGTGTCGCTTCACGGCCACAGCCATGGGAATCTGAAAGATTCCGTGACTTCATGCGACGTTGGAGTAGATGCCTGGAATTTTAAGCCCGCCTCGCTAGACCAAATACGGTCTAGAATTTGCTCGATACGGGGTTTGTGACAATTCTGACCGCCAGTCGCTTTTGATCGACTAGAACACGGCGGAATTGTACCGCGGTGCACTCGGCAGAAGAGCACACGAAGCGAAATACTTGTGCGGCTTCCTTTGCATCGCGGCTTGAGGTCTCGGCAGCCGCCCTGCGAAATTCGCGACTGCACAGCGGGCCGGAGCAGAGGACAAGATCGATGTCCATTCTACACCGAGGGGCAGGCCCCTTCCCTGAACTGGCACGCCTCGCATACAAGCTCGGCAAGCTGGCCGAAGATCTCGAACGGATCTCGAAAGGAGAACACCCGTCCGAAAGCGATCTCCAAAATTCGCCGATCCTATTCGAATGGAGTGTATATATAGCCCCCGTTCCGCATCTTGTTGGAATCGTACACGGGCATCCTTACCTACCGGACGGTGGCATATGCCACACGAGTGAACTCTATACCTTCGATCCAGTGTCTGGGTATGCCAGAACTCTGTCGCGATTCTATCGGCTTTCGGTCCGTCCAGAAATCGAGACCGTTCAGTGAATACCGCTCAGGCGCGGCGATCGTCCGCGGCTCGAGAAAAAACATATTGTCTTAACGGCTCATTTGTTTGAGGTGACGACTAACTCGACCGCGGGATCTATCAAAAAATTGAGCCAAACATAGAACTAGCGATATTTACTTGGATTTTTTTTGTTGTTTCCAAGAGTTAATCAGCATATATTGTAAGTCTAAGCTTAATCCCTACCCCATCGACATCGGAGTTATTGAACTCGATGCCGCCGCCGCTAAGCGTGGCCACAAGTCGTCGAAGGGTTTCAAGCTTCGGCCTGCTCGTCTCGAGTTCCAGCCCAGCAATGCTTCGCTTCGCGACGCCTGATCGAGCGGCTAGATCGTTCTGCGTCCAGCCGAGCATCGCCCGCGCGCCTCTGATCTGCGCAGGATGCACTTTTGACGCGTTTGATGCTTGACGCGGATGCATCAATATTGCAGCCTGCGAATCACTGGGCCACCGAGTCGGAACGCGACTTGCGAATGGCGGAGGTCCAGAAGACCTTATCTTCACGCGACCCGCAAGTCGGTTGGATCCGGTCAACGCCGTTCCTTCGGCGATACCTTCAACGATTGTTGAAGATGACGCGCTGCGCCTTCGGTCTCCTGATCCGGCCAAGCGACGATGTCCCTGAACCTGGCATCTTCAGTCGACCGCCATTCTGGCGGTTCGGGGGATTGCGCCATGTCGAAACAATCTGCCCGTGTGGGCAAAGCGATCGTCGCTACCCTTCACAACAGCATCTGCCGCCGAATCCGATTTGCGAACGAGCGGATCACGATGGCGCGTAGCCTCGAGATCGTCGCCACCTCACGTCCGGATGTAGTGTCGGTCGTACCGAGGGGTTTAGAGGATATCCCGTCCTACGTGCGCCTTGCTGACGACGGCTTGGCTCATGCCACGCTTCGGCGCGTCGGAGGGACAGTGATTGTTCTTGCAGCGACAAATCGGGTTTGGCGCAAGCCGAAGCTGAGGAAGCGGCTGCTTTCCGTAAAGCGCGATGCCCGCAGGATTGGGCGCCGTGTCCTGCTCGTCACCAAGCGGGGTTTGGCCCGGCAGATCGAAAAAGGTCTAAGCCGATCGGCTCGTCCGGCGGCAAGCTCATCAGAAGCGGCCAACCAGATCGATCAATGCGCCGAAACGCTCGAGGGGCCGTAAGCCCCCGAGCTTATCCGCCCCACACTGCGAGGTGCCGCCATGCGAAACGAGAACATCGTCGAATTCCCATCAGGGCGACTGTTAGTCCGGCCGCTGACGAGGTGTCAGACGGTCGCTGCGCTGGTCAAGCGGATCGCCTCTCGGGGCGGCCCCCGCCCAAACGCGAGGAAACGCCCTCCTCTGACCCTCGCCCTCGACGATCTGACCGGAGTCTCGGATGCGACCGTCGATCTGCTGACATCGCTCGCCGAAGAACGCGTTTTATCCCCGGCATCGGCGGCGAGACTCGCGATGCGCCATGCCCACGAGGTCGGCCAACCGCGCTACGGATCGGTCGGCACTCCGCAGGCGCTCACGTACAGCCATCATCTCAAGCTGGCCGGCGACTTGTTCGGGCGCTTCGCCTTTCGGATCGAGGAGCGGACGAGTGGTGCCTGGGTCGCGTGCGCGACGTTCGCCACCCTCGATCTCCTGTCCGAGGTGTGCCCGATGGGCGGTATGCCGTTCTGCATCCTTCCGGGCCTGGAAGGGCAATCGCCGCCTTCGATCATCGTCCGCCTCCCGCGCAACTGGCGGATCGAGCTTGCGAGTCGGACAGCGGGCACGGATCGCGCCGCCGAGCGACATGTGCTCGTCGTCGGCGGGCTGCCGGATTCGGGACGACGCCGCGCGACGATCGTCGCCGGCGTCCGGGACGGCCTCCGTCGGAGCGGCTTTCGTGTGCAACCTCGGCAGTCTTCGTCATGCGTTTCCGAGACGCCCAAAGAGCGGAATAGACTGGCGTACCGTCACCTCGTCCTGATCGAGATGGCGTTTCCGGGTTTGATCCGTGTCCTCGGAGAGAAGCGATGATCGGGGGCGACGACGTCCGCCGGGCGCAACACCCGATGCCTGGAGATTCGATGGAGCAGAAGCCCTCGAAGCGCGAGGGGTCCGAAGACGCGGCTCGCCATCGCATCGACCCCGAAGCTATGCTGGCGCGTTTCGGCCGACAAGATCGTTCCGAGCGATTGCAGTCCGACGAGGACGTGTCACGCGACGAGTATGCGCCGCGCATAAACGACGCCGTCCATTCGTCCGACGATCCAGCCCCAGTCGCGGCGGCCGTACTGATCGGTCGGACGCTTGCAAAAGACCCGGACGCATCAAGGCGCATTGTGGACGAAGCGCCGGTTCTGGTCGTGGAATGCTCAAGCGAAGCTTGGATCGAACCGACCGCCCACGCTCTCATGCGCTGTTTCGGATCACGGCCGAGCAAGAAGCTGCCTTCGCCCCCGACAGACACGCGAGATGAGCGGCGTGGCGCCATCGTCATCAAGGCTCGCGCCGGACGATCCTGCGCGCATCCAAACGAAAGTACACAGGCTGCGCGAGCCCTCCGTGGCTACCTGCCTCTGATTGGGATCGTCGCTCCCGGCGCGATCCGACTTCCGGAAGAGCTTGAGCGCGCCTGCGAAGGGCGAATCGTCCTGGGCACCCTCGAGCCCTTCGATTTGACGCTCGTCGTGCGGCAGATCGTCGGGTCGGTTCCGTCAACGACCCTTTGCCCCGAGCTCGCCGCGGAAGTCGGCCCGATGGACCTGCGCATAGCACTGCATCCGGCGCGCGGACCGGAAGGCGCACTCGAACGTTTGAGATTGGTACTGGAGCGGCGACGCACGCTCCCGCCGGCAAGCAAGATACCGCGACTATCCGAACTTCACGGCTACGGAGCCGCCGCCGAGTGGGGACTCGCTGCGGCAGCCGATCTAGTAGCTTACGGCTGCGGACAACATTGGTCGTCCTGCGAGCAGGGAGCGCTCCTCACTGGGGTACCTGGCGTAGGCAAGACTTTGCTCGCGGCAGCAATCGCGAGGGAGGCGAACGTCCCATTCCTGGTCGGATCGCTCGCCCAATGGCAGGCTGAAGGCGAGGCGCATCTCGGGACGACGCTCAAAGCAATGCGCACCTTCTTCGGAAACGCCAAGAAGGTCGCGCCATGTGTCGCGCTCGTCGACGAGCTCGACTCTTTCGGTGATAGGCGCAAGCTCGAAAGCCATAACCATCACTATGGCGTCCAGGTCATCAACGGCTTCCTCGAGTGCCTCGATGGCGACGGTGGCCGCGAGGGAGTGCTACTGGTCGGCGCAACCAACAACCCGGGATGGATTGATCCCGCGATCCTGCGATCAGGCCGGTTCGACCGGCAGATCGCGATCGAAGCTCCCTCGCTTTCCGATCTCGCCGCGATTCTTCGATACCATTTGGGGCAGGAGCTTCCTGGAATCGACTTGCTTGGAATCGCAAGAAGAGGCCTCGGCGGGACCGGTGCGGATTGCGCCGCCTGGGTCAGGCGGGCTCGTGGACGAGCACGCCGGGCCGGTCATGCACTGAAGGAAGCCGATCTGATGCGTGAAATCGCGGGAGCAACCGGCGAGCTTTCTATCGAAGAAGACCAGCGAGTTGCAATCCACGAGGCAGGTCATGCAGTGGTGGCGCGAGTTCTCGGCCTTCCAGTTGGGGATCTCGTTTTGCGCTCCCCTGGGCATGGAGGAGACGGCTACATGGGTTTCCGGATGCCGAAGGTCGTAACCCGGAAGACGATGGAAAACGTTCTCGCCGTGCTCATGGCCGGACGCGCCGCTGAAATCATAGCCTTCGATTCACCATCGGCAGGCGCGTCGACTGACCTGGCACTCGCCTCGAAGTTTGCACGCGACATGCACCTTCGCTGGGGACTCTGTGACGTTTTGGCCGTGCAAGATGCAGCTGACACGGCTCCCATGATCGATCTTCGGATCGAGCGGGCACTTCGCAGCGCATCCTCGGCCGCACTTCGACTGTTGGCGGCAAGGCGACGTGATCTAGAACGCTTGGCTGAGGCCCTGCTGGAACGAAGGTCTCTCACCAGCGAGGACATCGAATTGATCCTGATCCGGACAGGGCGACGATCACAAGCTCATCCCTGGTGATGACGAGCGCGATTCAGCGGCGAGGTCGCTTGCGTTCGATAGCGGCGGATTTTGCGGCACTTCGGGTTCTGATGTGGAATGCGCAAGCCGTTCACGCTGGCTGCGCACGTCCTCGATACACCCTTCGAGGGCGACCACCTCAGCCCCGCAAGTCCGCTTCTCCTTGGTCGGAGATGGCAGGTCGGCGCGGCGCATCTCCTGCAGCACGGCGGCCTCAAGCTCGGCCAAGCTCCAATTACGGCGGTTGTCGCAGTCCGCCCCCGAACGGCGTCGACGCAGACAAGGGCCCTCCCGCAGTTTTTGGCGCCGCGGGTTCGCACGACCATCGGGGCTCCGCAGCCGGCACACTTCGCCAACCCAAAAAAAGGTTTGTGACCATCTTATTGCGCGAGCCGGGCGCCAGGGCCTGGGACTTCCGTGCCTGGTTAGCAAGGTGGAATTCACCCTCGCCGACGATCCGGGGATAGTAGTCCCGGAACGGAACGCCGACGGAGCGGCGCACCCCTTCTCGTCACGGCCGAATGCCTGGTACTCGCCGAGCACGGCGTGGTTCGAGAGAATCTTCGCGATATCGGACGGCTGCCCATCGGTTCCGCCCAGGAAGGGCGGCACCGTCGCGCCATCCTTGTCGTTTAGGTGCTGACGATCGTCCGCCGTGTTCCTATCAGGGCGGTGGTGGTTGGCTCAGTCGCCTTCCAGACCTATCCCGACCTCCTCGAGATGTGGATGCCGGCCGCCTTGAGCCGTACCGACGACCTCGACGTCGGACAATCCCAGTCCATTGCCGTCGCCGTGGAGGACCGATTGGCGTCCGACCTGGAGACCGTGCTCAGGAAGGTGGACGACCGCTTCACGGCGATACCAAACGCGCTCGACGGGTGGCGGACGATGCGGTACTCGATCCGTTGGTGGCAGGACGAGATCTTCTCCGTCGACATCCTCAGTCCCATGCAAAGCCCCGAGTTACCCCGGATCGGTTCCCTCCCCGCGATCCGCTCGGACGCGCAATTCCTGGGCTACCTCGATTTCCTGCTATACTATGAGGTCAACAGCGTTGCCCTGCAGGGTGCTGGCATCCCCATCAACGTGCCGGATCCGACCCGATACGCCCTCCACAAGCTCATCGTCTCGCAGATGCGCGTGGCCAGCGACGCGCCGGACGACCTCCGCGACCTGTGGCTGGAGCTCTGCGAGCGGGCGCTCTCGTGGCGATGGAAGGCGATGCGGGCGCTCTCGCAGCTACCGCCCGAGATGGCAGCCACCTGCGGGGCCGACCCCGAGCCCGGCCGCGACGATCGCGACGCTGCGAGCGCCGACGTCGCGCAGGCCGGGGACGAGGTGGATGAGACGAGTGACGACACCCTCCAGCCGACCTGGGATGCGTAGCCGGGCGACGTCCCATCGACGTCGGACTTCGGCTACGAGGCGGCCCCGCGCGAGCGCCGCTGGGACGGACGATGCGCGGGAACACCATATGCCGCTTCTGGCGGTAGAGCAGGGAGAAGACTGTGCCCAAGCTGAAGGACCTTCTCGACGAGGCTCTTCGCGAGACATGGTCGATGCATCACGGACCGATCGAGGCGTGGCACAGGGAGACGCCGGGTGCCCCCTTCGGTCCCAGCATCGCCGCGGGAGACGAAAGAGGATCGTACCAGACCAGCACGAAGGCCATGAGCGCCCTTGCGGAGATCGCCGACCGGATCATGGCGAACGACGCATCCCTCCGACGCACGGTTGCAGTCGATACGGCTCGACGCGAAGCCGCGACAACACTCGGCGAGTTGCTCAATCAGCTCGCGGCGGCAAACGACCCCGACGCCAACTGGACCGCCTTTAAGGCCCGGTACCTCGAACGGCTCAACCGCGGGAGGTCCCGCATCACCCACTACTTCCCGGTCTGGCTGTTCATCAGGCAGCAGGTATCGGACTTCGACGTCGGGCCCGTGGCTTTCCGTTCGCCAACATCCTGGATCGACGAGGTCGAGCGCCGCCGGGGGCAAAGGTCGACCTGGATGGATGGCGTCCTCGCCATCTGGAACGGCGCGAAGGCCGATCGCGACACCCCTGTCGAGGTGCGATCGGTAGCGCGATCGGTACATCCGGACCAATGGGTCGCTTGCGTGACGATCGAGGGGTTCGAGGGCGCCGAGTCCTACCGGCGGTCACTCGTCGCGACCCGCGCCGCCCTCAACGTCCTGAGGCTCCTGGTCGCCTCTCCCGAAAATGCCCGCATCCACGCCGCCGCGGACCATGGGCCGCCCGGGATCGTCGACCGGTTGAACCAGCGGGACGGCTTCGACCTATCGCACGGCGGGTCCTTGCATCGGTCGGGCCTGTCCGGCGCACCCGGTATGGCGGCGAACATCATCGGTCCCCATGCCGCGTTCCTGGAGGCCGCGGGACGTCGCATCAGGCTCACGCTCAGCGTGGATCCCGCCGCCGTCGCGTGCCCGACGCTCTCCGACCGGCTTCTCAACGCGCTCCACTGGTATGGCCGCGGCTGCACCGAGGATGCCGACTTCGAGGCTCTCGTCGACTTGGCGATCGCGCTCGATGTCCTCTCGGGCGCGAAGGAGGAACCCGGAATTCTGGAGCTTTCGGCGAGGCTGATGCGGATCCCGCGATCACACCGGCTGATCAGTGATGGGACGACGCTCAAACAGTTCGTCGGCCACCTCTACGGATACCGGTCCAAAATCGCGCACGGATCGATCCTTGCCCTCGACGAGCACCTGAGAAGCGAGAGGGGACAAGCGGAAGCGTTCACGGCAGCCGTCCTGGTGCGCTACATCGAGGCCCTCGATGCACATGCATCCTCCGGCGGGTCGGATGATCGCGATGGCTTCAGGGACGCCCTGCCGCACATCCCTCCGGATCCGTGATCATCGTCCGCCGGCCGCCGTCTCCGAATGACGCCGCGAGGCGAATGCCCCGTGCCGTGGCACCCGATTGCGAAGCGGTCCGTCCGCGACCGCCAGCAATCCCGCGGAGCGAGGCGACACATCCGCCCAGGTGGCCCATCACGCGACGGACGCGCCCACGAACCGCGCCAGCCGCTCCCGCAGTTGGGCCGCCTCGGCCTCCGCCACCTCGAAGACCTCGTGCCGCGACGCCATCCCGACCTTCCCGATCCACAGGATCCTGCGCCACGCCGGTTAAGATCGGATGCCTTTTCGGGTGACGGTCGCGCGGTAGCGCTAACCCACGACCTGCTCCTCCGAGTTGCCACGGCCCTCCCAGGGACCCGCCATGAAACGCTCCGGAGCGCCCATCCGCGAGACTAGGAGCCACTGCAACGCGCGCGAGACCGGCATGCCGCCTCGAATCCTGTTCACTCCGGAAAGTCACCGGTCTCACCGAGCCACAGACGGCGGCCGCCTCGGGCTGAACCGCCCCTACCCCACCATCGAGGAGCACGACGAGGCGCTGATCGCCCGCCGGAACGCCGCAGTCGGACCGGGCGACATCCTCTGGCACCTCGGCGACGTCTGCCATCGCTGCCCGGTTGATTGGGCCCGCGCCATCTTCGCGCGCTTCAGCGGCCGACGCCGCTTCCTCGTGCGCGGCAAACACGAAAAGATCAACGTGCGCCTTGCCTGGGACGTGATGTTCGCCGTCGCCCGCGTCCCGGAGCCGCTCGCCGGAGGCGGCGTCCAGGGCGTCTGGTGCTCCCACTACATCCAGCGCGACTGGCTCCGCCTCCACCACGGCGACATCTGACCTGACCGGCACCTATGCCGAGGGCGAAGAGTCAATCTAATCTGCAAGGCGCCGCGCCAAGTCATTCCAATCGTTTCGAAATTGTTGGCTGTTATTGCTTGGGGATCATGCGTTTTGCTGCGGAGGCCCTCCACCCATCGGCCACTCCCTGCCGATCGCCCCAGGCAGCGGCACGATCTCCGGCGCAGCTGCGACAGAGCGACGTTATCGAGCTTGACGGCAGACCAAGGGCCCGAGGCGGTACGCTGCTAAGGCCGTAGGAAAGTCGATAACGCGGAAGGCCGACCCATGACGATCGAGCCTCCGCGTTCCGTACCTTCGGATGAACGCCTGTCGTTCCTTTGTCGTGCCTTCATCCGAGCCGGCGACATGAGGACGGGTCAGGTCGATAGATCGGCATCTTCGTTCTCGACTGGTCATGACCCGCAACTGCGGGGTCCCGCGTCTCATGGCTGCGACCGGGCGCTTCTCCGAAGTCCCGCTGCCGAACGGCCGTCGCCGTGGACTAGCTGAAACAGGGTACAACATGAACAGGTTGTGGCCCCCGGCGGCCGCGATCTCCAGGGCGCGCTTGGCGCCCTCCTGCCCCTTGATGTCGGCGAGGTCCGGCAGCGGCCCGGCCGGCGCGGCGACGGCGGGCTCCGGCCGCGCCATCACCTGGCTGCCCTTGAAGTGGTTGGCGAGCTGGATCAGCGAGCGCGGCGCGAGCACGTCGAGGTCGCCCCCCGCCCAGGCCGCCTCCGGCCCAGTGGACGCCGGGCAGATGAGCCCGAGCCCCCGATCGGCCGCCGCCATCGCGGCCGGCAGCACGCCGCTCACCGCCGTGATGCTGCCGTCGAGGGCGAGCTCGCCCAGGACGCAGTAGCCGGCGAGCGCGTCCGCCGGGATCGCGCCGATGGCCGCCATGACGCCCAGCGCGATCGGCAGGTCGAAATGCGAGCCTTCCTTGGGAAGATCCGCCGGGGCGAGGTTCACCGTGATGCGCTTGGCCGGCAGCGCCAGCCCCGAGGCGATCAGCGCTCCGCGGACCCGCTCGCGCGATTCCGCCACCGCCTTGTCGGGCAGACCGACGACGGTGAACACCACCGAGCCC
Source organism: Methylobacterium sp. 285MFTsu5.1 (assembly GCF_000383455.1). Lineage (NCBI taxonomy): Bacteria > Pseudomonadati > Pseudomonadota > Alphaproteobacteria > Hyphomicrobiales > Methylobacteriaceae > Methylobacterium > Methylobacterium sp. 285MFTsu5.1. The sequence continues at coordinate 37,387 of NZ_KB911275.1, forward strand.
GGCACGATCTGGACCTGCACGTCCACCGCCCGCGCCTCGATGCCCTCGAAGGCCACGGTGGCGACGCGGGTGACCATTCGTGCAGTGTCCTCGCCGCCGCGTTCCGGTACGGCCAAGATGTGCGGCAGATTCGGTGGCGGCTCAAGGGGATCGTCGCCATGGAACTCCGCCGCGGCACGCCTGTTCACAGCCGGAAACAATTGCCGGATCGGAGACAGCCATGCGCCTGACCACGTCCCTTCTCGCCCTGACCTTGATCGCGGGCACCGGCCTCGCCGCCCGCGCCGACGAGAAGCTTCCGCCCGATCAGCAGGCCAAGGTCGAGGCCATGCTCAAGCAGGAGGGCTTCACCAAGTGGAAGGAGATCGAGCTCGACGACGGCATGATCGAGGTCGACGACGCGATCGACGCGAGCGGCAAGCAGTTCGACCTGAAGCTCGATCCGAAGACCCTGGCCATCGTGAAGCGCAAGGCCGAGTGAGGCAGCGCTTCGGCTGCGCTTCGACTCGGCTTCAGCAGCGCTTGCGTTCGGGCCGAGGCCCGGCCATATAGCCGGCGGGGGGTTGGCGAGGGACGTTTCACTCGCCAACCGGGTCAGGTCCGGAAGGAAGCAGCCCTAACGAGACCGAGCGGGTCTTCGTCCAGCCTCCCACCTCATTCCACGGCGCGCGGCAGCCGGACCCAGACACGGCATGGACGCTACGACCGGCACGCCTGACGACGAGCCGGGCCTGCCCGGGTTTCCAGCGCCCCCCGCCGCGGCGACGCCCTACCGGGTGCTCGCGCGCAAGTACCGCCCCACCAATTTCGGCGACCTGATCGGCCAGGACGCGATGGTGCGGACCCTCGCCAACGGGTTCGCGGCCAACCGCATCCCGCAGGCCTGGATGCTCACCGGCGTCCGCGGAGTCGGCAAGACCACGACGGCCCGCATCCTGGCGCGCGGCCTCAACTACGCCCGCGCCGGACAGCCCGACACCGGCCCGACCGTGTCGATGCCGGAACTCGGCCTCCACTGCGCGGCGATCATGGAATCCCGGCACATGGACGTGCTGGAGATGGACGCCGCCTCGCATACCGGCATCGACGACGTCCGGGCGATCATCGACGGCATCCGCTACGGGCCGGTCTCGGCGCGCTACAAGGTCTACATCGTGGACGAGGTCCACATGCTCTCCGAGAAGGCGTTCAACGCCTTCCTGAAGACGCTGGAGGAGCCGCCGCCGCACGCGAAATTCGTGTTCGCCACCACGGAGATCCGCAAGGTCCCGGTGACGATCCTGTCCCGCTGCCAGCGATTCGACCTGCGCCGGGTCGAGGCGCCGACCCTGCACGCGCATCTCGCGAAGGTCTGCGCGGCCGAGGGCGTATCGGTCGAGGACGAGGCTCTGGGCGCCATCGTGCGCGCCGCGGAAGGGTCGGTGCGCGACGCGCTCTCGCTGCTCGACCAGGCGATCGCCCACGGCGCCGGCACGATCACGGCGCAGAGCGTGCGCGACATGCTGGGCCTCGCTGACCGCGCCCGGATCCTCGCCCTGTTCGAGGCGGTGATGCGCGGCGCGGTGCCGGCCGCCTTCGCGGAGCTGCGAGCGCAGTACGATTCCGGCGCGGACCCGTCGGTCGTACTCTCGGATCTCGCGGCCTTCACGCACCTCGTCACCCGGCTCAAGGTGGTGCCGGAAGCCGCCGCCGACCCGACGCTCAGCGAGACCGAGCGCGTCCGCGGCGCCGCGTTCGCCGAGAAGCTGTCGATCCGCGCCCTGTCGCGGGCGTGGCAGATCCTGCTGAAGGCGATTCCCGAGGTCCAGGCGGCGCCCCGGCCCCTCGCGGCCGCCGAGATGGCGATCGTGCGCCTCGCCTACGCGGCCGACCTGCCCACACCCGACGAGGCCCTGCGCCAGCTCCGGGCCGAGGCCGCCGCCGCGCCCGCGGACGAGGCCCCGGCCGCGTCAGCCCGGCCGCCCCTCCCGCCGATTCCCGACCTGCGCGGCGGCGGTTCCGCGGCGCTCGCCGCGGCACCCCGCACGGTCGCGCCGGAGCCCGTCCCGGTCGCGGCGCCCCTGGCCGCGCCCGTCGCGCTGAACGCGCCGGCGAGCGTCCCGATCAGCGCGCCCGCAAGTGCGCCCGTCGGTGCGCCGGCGCCGAGGCCGGCGCCCGCGGCACCGCCGACGCCGCGTCTCGGTCGGTTCGAGGACCTGATCGCGCTGGCCGACGCCAACCGGGACATCCTTCTGCGGACCGCGCTGGAGCGCGACGTCCACCTGGTGCGCTTCGAGGAGGGCCGGATCGAGTTCCGCCTCGCCTCCGGCGGCCGGTCGAGCCTCGCCAACGACATCGCCGCCGCCATCGAGCGCTGGACCGGGCGGCGCTGGGTGGTGGCCCTGTCGAAGGACGAGGGCGCCCCGACCCTCGACGCGGCCGCCCGTGCCGCGACCGAGACACGCCGGGAGAACGCCGCCGCCGACCCATTCGTGCGCGAGGTTCTGACGCGCTTCCCCGGGGCCGAGATCGTCGACGTGCGCGAGACAATCTCCGAGGCCCTCCCCTCCGCCGAGCAGGAGATCCTCGGGGAAGGTGACGCCGCGCGGGTCGGCGAGGTCGAGGACGACGACGCCTGACGCATGGTGGCGCCCGGGCCGCGCCATACCCAGATCAGACGAGGAAACGGAAAGAGAGCCGCATGCGCGACCTGATGGGCATCATGAAGCAGGCTCAGGCCATGCAGGAGAAGATGGCCAACCTGCAGTCCGAGATGGACGAGATCGAGGTGACCGGCGCCTCCGGCGGCGGCTCCGTCCGGGTCACCATGAGCGCCAAGGGTCAGATGAAGGGGGTCAGCATCGACCCCTCGCTGATGGTCGCGGACGAGCGCGAGATCCTTGAGGACCTGATCGTCGCGGCCTGCAACGACGCCCGCGGGAAGGCCGAGGCGACCATGCAGGAGCGCATGGCCGAGCTGACCAAGGGCCTGCCCCTGCCGCCGGGCATGAAGCTGCCGTTCTAGGACGCATCCCGGACAGGACGTCCGAACCGTCTTCGCGCGCGCAGCGAAGCAATCCAGCGTAGCGCGACCGGGCTGCTTCCCTGCGCTCGCTAAGACGAACGGGACGGGCGGCCCCGCGGGCCGCCCGCTCTCTGTTTACGCCGCGATCGCCTGCGCGGTCGGCCCGGCGGCGCGCACGTCGGCGTCGACATGGGCCTCGAATCGCTTGAAGTTGTCGTCGAACATCTTCACGAGCCGCGCCGCCGTCTCCACGAAGGCGCCCTTGTTGGCCCATGTCTTCACCGGCGTCAGGATGTGCGGCTCGACGCCCGGAACCGAGACCGGCACCGCGAAGCCGAAATACGGGTCGCGGCGGAACTCGGCCTGCGCCAGCGAGCCGTCGAGGGCGGCGCTCAGCAGGCGGCGCGTCACGCGGATCGGCATCCGCCGGCCGGTGCCGACGCCGCCGCCGGTCCAGCCCGTGTTGACCAGCCAGCAATCGACGCTGTGCTTGGCGATGAGGTCGCGCAGCAGGTTGCCGTAGGTGCTCGGATGCCGCGGCATGAACGGCGCGCCGAAGCAGGTCGAGAAGGTCGCCTCGGGCCCGGTCAGGCCGCGCTCGGTGCCGGCCACCTTGGCGGTGTAGCCCGAGAGGAAGTGGTACATCGCCTCGGCGCCGGTGAGCTTGGCGATCGGCGGCATCACCCCGAAGGCGTCGCAGGTCAGCATGACGATGTTCTTCGGATGCCCGGCCCGGCCGGAGGCGCTGGCGTTGGCGATGAAGTCCAGCGGGTAGGCACAGCGGGTGTTCTCGGTGAGCGACGCGTCGTCGAAATCCGGTGCGCGGGTGACCGGATCGATGATCACGTTCTCCATCACCGTGCCGAAGCGCTCGGTGGTGGCGTAGATCTCCGGCTCGGCGTTGCGCGAGAGGCGGATGGTCTTGGCGTAGCAGCCGCCCTCGAAGTTGAAGATGCCCTCGTTCGACCAGCCATGCTCGTCGTCGCCCAGCAGCTGGCGGGAGCTGTCGTTCGACAGCGTCGTCTTGCCGGTGCCCGAGAGGCCGAAGAAGATCGCCGAGCCGCCCTCGGCATCGAGCGCCGCGTTGGCGGAGCAGTGCATCGGCATCACGCCCTGGCCGGGCAGGATGTAGTTCAGGTAGGTGAAGACCGACTTCTTCATCTCGCCCGCGTAGGCGGAGCCGCCGATCAGCACGAGCTTCTTCGAGAAGTCGATGGCGATCACGGTCTTCGACCGGCAGCCGTGCCGGGCGGGATCGGCCTGGAAGCTCGGCAGGTCGATGATCGTCATGTCCGGCACGTAGGACGCGATCTCGGAGCGGTCCGGACGGATCAGCAGGTTGCGGATGAACAGCGAGTGCCACGCGAACTCGGTGAAGACCCGGGCCTTGACCCGGTAGGCCGGATCGGCGCCGCCGTAGAGGTCCTGGGCGAACAGCTCCTTGCCCTCGGCGTGCTTCAGGAAGTCCTGGCGCAGGGTCTCGAATTGCTCGGGCGTGATGGCGCCGTTGTTGTCCCACCAGACCTCGTTCTCGGTGCCGGCGTCGCGCACCACGAACTTGTCCTTGGGCGAGCGGCCGGTATGGCTGCCGGTGGTGGCGACGAGGGCGCCGCCGCGGGCGAGCTGCGCCTCCTTGCGGGACAGGGCCTCCTCGTAGAGGCGCGGGGCCTCGAAATTCCAGTGGACGGCCTTGAGGTCGCGGAAGCCCGCCGCCTCGGCGCCGTGGGCCGCGTTGTGATCACCGATGTTGGTCATGATCGTATCTCCCGGGCCCCTGTTCGACCGTCGACGCGACTGAGCCGGACGGCACCGCCGTCCGGGTTTGCCCGGGAGACGTCCGTGCGGTCGTACAGGACCGCCGCACGCAGGTTCTCCGTTCCCGGCCGCTCGCCATCCCACTCACGCGTAGGCGGCGAAGCTTCGCTGTCATAATGGGCTCCGCCGGGAGCCCGCAACGTGTACAAACAGGTTAGACCACAGTCGTGGACTCAGGAACCCAGGTCTGTAAGCAGTTCCGTTCGTCGTGCAGCATAATGCCACCGGCGAAGCGGCGTCGGAATACCCATATACCACATACGATGGACCGCATCGGCGCGCGGACCCTTGCGCGGCGCCCGGCGCCGTCTATGCCCGTCCCGATCCGCAGCCCCTTCCTCGCCCCAGAGGCACGATGCCCCAAGCCGTCGCCGGCCCCGAGATCGAGCGCCTGATCCAGCTCCTCGCCCGCATGCCGGGCCTCGGACCGCGCTCGGCGCGGCGGGCTGCCCTGCAGCTCATCAAGAAGCGCGACACGCTGCTCGGGCCCCTCGCCGACGCGATGCGGGTGGCGGCCGACCGCATCATCGTGTGCACGAGCTGCGGGAACGTCGACACCTCCGACCCGTGCACGATCTGCCGCGACGCCGAGCGGGATCCGACGACGCTCGTGGTGGTGGAGGACGTGTCCGACCTCTGGGCGCTGGAGCGGTCCGGGGCCGTGAAGGCGCGCTACCACGTGCTCGGCGGCGTCCTCTCGGCGCTCGACGGCGTCCGTCCGGAGCACCTGAACCTCGCGAGCCTCGTGGAGCGCGTGGCCCGGCCCGAGGTGACCGAGGTCATCCTGGCGCTCAACGCCACCGTCGACGGCCAGACCACCGCCCACTACGTCACGGAGTCGATCCGGCACTGCGACGTGAAGGTCACGCGCCTCGCCCACGGCGTGCCGGTCGGCGGCGAGCTCGACTACCTCGACGAGGGCACGCTCTCGGCGGCGATCCGCAGCCGGACGGTGTTCTGAGGGCCGGCGACAGGTCGCGAACCGGTATTTGACCGGTCCTCGGCCGCATCCTATTCGACGGTGAGCCCGGACCCGTGCCGGCGCCTTCCCTGCCGGTTCCCGCCATGACCATCCGCCCGCTCGTCATCCTTCCCGATCCCGTCCTGCGCCTGGGCTCCGAACCGGTCGGGCCGATTACCGCCGAGATCCGGACCCTCGTCGCCGACATGTTCGAGACGATGTACGACGCTCCTGGCGTCGGGCTGGCGGCGATCCAGATCGGCGTGGCGAAGCGCGTCGTGACGATCGACACGTCGAAGGAGGAAGGCGTCCGCGACGCGCGAGTCTTCATCAATCCCGAGATCGTCTGGTCGTCCGAGGAGAAGCGGGTCTACGACGAGGGCTGCCTGTCGATCCCGGACTACTACGCCGAGGTCGAGCGCCCGGACCGGGTGCGCGTGAAGTTCCGAGACCTCGACGGCAAGGAGCAGGAGATCGAGGCCGACGGCCTGCTCTCGACCTGCATCCAGCACGAGATCGACCACCTGAACGGCGTGCTGTTCATCGATCACCTGTCGAAGCTGAAGCGCGACCGGGTGATCAAGAAGTTCACCAAGGCGGCCAAGCGCGACGCGGCCTGAGCCGGCCATGCGCGTCGTCTTCATGGGCACGCCGGACTTCGCGGTGCCGACGCTCGCGCGGCTCGCGCAGGACGGGCACGACATCGCGGCGGTCTACACCCGCGCGCCCGCCAGGGCCGGCCGCGGCATGAGCCTGCGCCCCTCCCCGGTCCACGCGCTCGCCGACACGCTCGGCGCGCCGGTCCTGACGCCCGCGACGCTCCGCACGCCCGAAGCCGCCGAGACCTTCGCGGCGCACCGGGCGGACGTCGCGGTCGTCGTGGCCTACGGGATGCTGCTGCCGCAGGCGATCCTCGACGCGCCGCGGTACGGCTGTCTCAACCTGCACGGATCCCTGCTGCCGCGCTGGCGCGGCGCGGCGCCGATCCAGCGCGCCGTGATGGCGGGCGACGCCGAGAGCGGCGTCGGCGTCATGCGGATGGAGGCCGGTCTCGACACAGGCCCGGTCGCCCTCGAGGCGCGGTTGCCGATCACCCCGGGCATGACGGCGGGCGCCCTGCACGACGCGCTCATGCCCCTCGGCGCCGACCTGATGGCGCGGGCCCTCGCGGCGCTGGACGCGGGCACGCTGACCTTCGCGCCGCAGCCGGAGGACGGAATCGTCTACGCCCATAAGATCACCAACGACGAGGCGCGGATCGACTGGTTCCGCCCGGCGGCCGAGGTCGCCAACCGGATCAACGGGCTGTCGCCGTTCCCCGGTGCCTTCTTCGAGGTCGATCTCGGCAAGGGCTCCGAGCGCGTGAAGGTGCTCCGCGCCGCCCCGGCGGAGGGTTCGGGCGCGCCGGGCACGCTGCGCGATTCCGAAGGCACCGTCGCCTGCGGGGACGGCGCCGTCCGGCTCCTGGAGCTGCGCCGCGCCGGGAAGGGCGGCAGCGCCAGCGGGGCCGAGTTCGTCCGCGGCGCCCGCCTGACGCCCGGCGCCCGCCTCGGCTGATGCGCGTCGCCCGTTCACGGCATTCGGCGCGCGGCCCGACCCGTCATCGCGAGCGCAGCGAAGCGACCCAGGGCAGCGCACCCTGGCGAGGCTCGGCGCGACGCCGGATCGCTTCGGCACGCTCGCAGAAACGATCGCGCGCGCAGCTTTCCGAAGCTCTGTGCCGTATCGCGAGATCGAACATCGGAGCGCTATCGAGAGACCTTGAGGGGGCCGGCTGATGCCCCGCTACAAGCTCGTCATCGAGTACGACGGCGGTCCGTTCTGCGGCTGGCAGCGGCAGGCGGACGATCCCACGGTCCAGGGCGCGATCGAGGCGGCGGTCACGCGCTTCTCCGGCGAGGAGGCCCGGCTCACCTGCGCGGGCCGGACCGATGCCGGCGTGCACGCGATCCATCAGGTCGCCCATCTCGACCTCGCCAAGGACTGGCGGACCGACACGGTGCGGGACGCCCTGAACGCCCATCTGCGGCCGCAGCCGGTGGCGATCCTGTCCGCCGAGACCGTGCCGGAGAGCTTCGACGCCCGCCACTCGGCGATCCGCCGGCACTACCGCTACCGCATCCTCAATCGGCGCAGCCCCGCGGCGCTGACGCGCGCCCATGTCTGGCACGTGCCGTGGCCCCTCGACGCGGCACTCATGCACGAAGCCGCCCAGCGCCTCGTCGGCCGCCACGACTTCTCGGCCTTCCGGGCCGCCGAGTGCCAGGCGAACAGCCCGATCCGCACGCTGGAGCAGCTCGACGTGGGCCGCACGCCGATGGCGCTCCACGACGAGATCGTTGTCGCGACGTCGGCGCGCTCGTTCCTGCACCATCAGGTGCGGGCGATGGTCGGCACGCTGATGCTCGCCGGCTGCCGCCGCCTCTCGGCGGACGCGGTCGCCGCTATCCTGGCCTCGGGCGACAAGCGCCGGTGCGGGCCGCTGGCCCCGGCCGCCGGGCTGACCTTCGTGGGCGTCGACTACGAACCGGGGAAGTAGGCGTCGAGCACGCGCCCGTAGATCGCCGTCAGCCGCTCTAGGTCGGCGACCGCCACGCACTCGTCGGTCTGGTGCATGGTCTCGCCGACGAGGCCGAACTCGATCACCGGGCAGGCATCCTTGATGAAGCGGGCATCCGACGTGCCGCCCGTCGTGGAGAGCGTCGGGGTCAGGCCGGTCTCGGCCCGGATCGCCTCCGCGACCAGCGTCACGAAGGCGTCCGGCCGCGTCAGGAAGGCCGGCGCGTTCGAGGGCTGCAGATCCAGGCTGAAGCGCACCGCGTTCCCGGCCGCCTGCTCCAGGCGCCGACGGATCTCTTCGCCCAGGCTCTCGGCCGTCCAGTCGTCATTGAAGCGGACGTTGAAGGTCGCCCGGGCGGTCGCCGGGATCACGTTGGTGGCCGGGTTGCCGACGTCGATCGTGGTGAATTCGAGGTTCGAGGCGTCGAAATGCGCCGTCCCGCGATCCAGCGGCTCGGCGACCAGCGCCGAGGCGAGGCGCAGCAGGCCCGGGATCGGGTTCTCGGCCTTGTGCGGGTAGGCGACGTGGCCCTGCCGGCCGAGAACGGTGAGCTTGCCGGTCAGCGACCCGCGCCGGCCGATCTTGATCATCTCGCCGAGCCGGCCCGGATTGGTCGGCTCCCCGAGGACACAGTGGTCGAACCGCTCGCCCCGGCGCCGCGCCCAGTCGAGGAGCTTCACGGTGCCGTTGACCGCCGGTCCCTCCTCGTCGCCGGTGATCAGGAACGCGATGGAGCCGCCGAAATCGGCGCCGCGCCGGTCGAGGAAGGCGAGGGTCGCCGCGAGCATGCAGGCGACGCCGCCCTTCATATCGGCCGCTCCCCGCCCGTACAGCATCCCGTCGGCCACGGCGCCCGCGAAGGGATCGTGGCGCCACGCGCCCTCGCCCTCCGGCACGACGTCGGTGTGACCGGCGAAGACGAGGCACGGACCGTCCCGCCCGACGCGGGCGTAGAGGTTCGGTGTGTCGGGGTAGCCGGGCTCCGAGAAGACCGGCCGCTCGACCGCGAAGCCGGCCGGCCGGAGCGCGTCGGCGACGACGTCGAGGGCGCCCCGATCCTCCGGCGTCACGGACCGGCACCGGATCAGGTCCTGCGCGAGGCGCAGGGCCGCGTCGGGGGCGTGATGATCTGCCGGCATGAACCCGTCCTCGGCGGCGCGACGTGCCGCGCGGCCCGCTTAACCCGAAGCGGGCCGCCCCGGAACTCCCGTCCCGGGCCCTACTTGGTCACCACGACCTGCACGTCGCCGTGGCGGCGCTGCACCGACACGGTGACGTCGTCGTCATAGCGCTGGAACCGGATGTCCAGGCGCGAGCCGCCGAGCTTGACGTTGTAGAGCGTCACCCCGTCGAGGAAGCCCGGCAGGATCGGGTTCTTGAGCCGGACACGGTTGCGCTCGTGGTCCAGTTCGAGGCCTAGGCAGGCCGCCAGGAACGCGAACGGCGCCGCCGCCGCCCAGGCCTGCGGGCTGCAGGCGACCGGGTACGAGACGGGGCCGCGCTGCTTGCGGCGCATGAAGCCGCAGAACAGCTCTGGCAGCCGCTTCTGGTCCTGGTAGAGCGAGGTGTCGAACATCCCCTGGAAGATGCGCGCGGCCTCGTGCTTGCGGTCGTAGCGCGCCAGACCCATCGCGATCAGCGCGTTGTCGTGCGGCCAGATCGAGCCGTTGTGGTAGGACATCGGGTTGTAGCGCGCCTCGCCCTTGGCGATCGTGCGCACACCCCAGCCGTTGAAGCCGTCCTTGCACAGCAGCGTCTCGGCGACCCGCGCCGCCCGCTCCGGCTTGGCGATGCCGGTGAACAGGGCGTGGCCGGCATTGGAGGAGCGCACCGCGCACTGCTTCTTGGCGCCGTCGAGCGCCAGCGCGTAGGTGCCGATCTCCTCGTTCCAGAACGCCGCGTCGAACCGCTCGCGCAGGCTCGCCGCCTCCTGGGTGAGGCGCTCCGCCATCGGGTCGTGGCCGAGGAGCGCCGCGAGCTTCGCCATGCCGTTCTTGGCGGCGTAGACGTAGCCCTGCACCTCGCAGAGGGCGATCGGGCCCTTGGCCAGGTGACCGTCGGTGTGGAAGATCGAGTCGTGGCTGTCCTTCCAGCCCTGATTCTCGAGACCCTTGTCGGTGTCGCGGGCGTACTCGACGAAGCCGTCGCCGTCGCGGTCGCCGTAGCGGTCCATCCATTCGAGCGCGAGTTCGAGGGCCGGCCAGATCGCCCGCACGGTCTCGAGGTCGCCCGTGACGGCGTAGTACTCCCAGGCCAGCATCACGAAGAGCGGCGTGCCGTCGATGGTGCCGTAATAGTGCCGGAACGGCACCTCGCCGAGCATCGCCATCTCGCCGCGCCGGGTCTCGTGGAGGACCTTGCCGGGCTGCGCGTCGGCGGCCGGATCGACCGCCTTGGCCTGGGTCGAGGCGAGGTAGCGCAGCACGCCCCGGGCGAATTTCGGGTCGATCCAGAGCGCCATCATCGCGGTGATGATGCCGTCGCGCCCGAACACCGTGGAGTACCAGGGGATGCCGGCGAAGGGGTAGATGCCCTCCGGGGTTCGGCTCGCGAGCATGTAGAGGTCGGCGGTCGCCCGGCACAGCCCCTCGTTGAACTGGTCGTTCGACGAGATGATCGTGGTGATGCCCGCCGTCAGCGCCCGCAGGTCGCGCCGCGAATCGCGGTAGGCGCGGGCGAAGATCGTCCCCTCGCCGAGATCCTTCGGCTCGCGCCGGGCACCGCCGGCATTGGCGGCGAGCGTCAGCTTGGCGGCCGCGTCCTCGCCGACCATCGTGTCGGTCGGGGGCTTGGTGAAGGCCCGGTGCGCCTCGAAGGTGACGCGGATGAACAGGGAGGTCCGGCCCTCCGGCGGGAGCGACACGTCGAACACGACCTTGCCGGGCTCGATCGAATCGGGCTTCGGGCCGAAATGCAGGGAGGTCGTCCGGACGATCTCGTCCAGGCCGACGTAGCGGAACTGCACCTCGCGGTCGCTCGCCACGAGCACGCCGCGCTTGCCGCGCTCCTGTCGATCTGTCCCGCGAACCTCGAAGAGGTCGCGGAAATCCGCGTCGAAGGTGACGGCGATGCGCAGGCGCCGGTGCTTCGAATCGTAGGAGCGGAGGCCGATCCGGTCGTAGCAGGCGCCGCGGAACAGGAACTTGGTGCGCTCGATCGCGATCGTCTCGCGGGGGATCGAGGTCTCGTCGTGGGCGTCGATGCGGATGTCGGGCGTCGTCATGTCGACGCTGAGGGCGCCGTTATCGTCCTGCATCACCGAGGAGAGCATCAGCGGGCGCTGGCCCTCGACCGTCACCTCCAGGCGCGAGAGGTAGCGCGTGTCCTGGAAATAGAGGCCTTCCGGCCCGGGCTGGACGCCGATGTCGCCGTAGGAATCGAGGACGCCGAAGGCCTCGCCGAACTTCAGCGAGCGCAGCGGCCGCTCGACCAGGGAGGTCTGCGCCTCGATGTGATAGGTCGGGAGGACGTCGTCCGCGTCCTGGAATCCGTGCGCCACGCTTCCGGCGCTCGCCGCGGTCCGGGCCTTCGCATCGTGGGCCGCTGCCGTGTTGTCCGCCGCCATGCAGGGCATCTCCGGGTGCAAGTGAGGGGTGCGAATCGAGAGGGCTGCTGCATCCCTTCGATGCAGCAGCCCTTGTTCACCCTACGGATGAGTCGCCTTTAAGACGCTAGGCCGAGCCGGCCCCGCCTCGCAAGCCCGGTGCCGGCTTTCAGGCCGGCATGGCGGCGACCGGGATCGCCGGACGCGCGGAGCCGTTGACCTCGCCGTACTGCGGCATGAAGCCGGACTTCGGCAGCTTGATCACGTCGGCGCCGCGGGCGAGCAGGTCCTCGTAGGCGGCGACGTACTTCTTCACCATGCACTCGGCGGTGAAGGCGCTCTCGAAGTGGCGGCGCACGCCGGCGCGGCTCATGGTCTTGACCTTGGCGACCGCGGCCACGGCGTCGTCCATGTTCTCGCAGAGAACGCCGCCCACGCCGTCCTTGATGACCTCCGGCACGGAGCCGTTCCGGAACGCGATCACCGGGGTGCCGGCCGACATCGCCTCGATCATCACGAGGCCGAAGGGCTCGGGCCAATCGATCGGGAAGGCGAGCGCCAGGGCATTGCCGAGAAAGTCCTTCTTCTGCTCCTCGTTGATCTCGCCGATGTACTCGATCAGCGGGTGATGGATCATCGGCTCGATGACTTCGTCCCAGTAATCCTGGTCGGCCTTGTCGACCTTGGCGGCGATCTTAAGGGGCGTGCCGGAACGGATCGCCATCTCGATCGCGCGGTCGGGCCGCTTCTCGGGCGAGATCCGGCCGAGGAAGGCTAGGTAGCCGCCCTTGGCGTCCGGGTAGTACGGGCAGTTCTCGGCCGGCAGGCCGTGATGGATCGTCGCCAGCCAGTTCGAGGTCGGCGGCATGGGCAGGCGCTGGTTGTCCGAGATCGAGACCAGCGGCATGCCCGTGAAGGTGCGGTAGACCGGCATGAAGTCCGGCACGTCCAGGCGACCGTGCATCGTGGTGATGCACTTATGGTTCAGATCCTCGAACATCGGGTACTGAAGCAGGTCGATGTGGAAGTGCAGGATGTCGAACTCGTGCGCGCGGCGGTGCACCTGATGCAGCATCGCCAGGTGGCTGGCCGTGTGATCCCGGTAGCCGAGCAGGCGGAGGCCTTCGGGCGTGCAGGCCGCGAGCTTGGCAGTCGTCTCGGAGTCACCGCTCGCGAACAGCGTGACTTCGTGGCCCTGGCGAACCAGTTCCTCTGTAATCCAGCTGACGACGCGCTCGGTGCCGCCGTAGAACTTCGGAGGGACGGCCTCCGACAACGGAGCGATCTGGGCAATGCGCACGAAGTGTCTCCTGGTTGGCCAATTTGACGGGGGGTCTAACCCTGCCGGCCTGAGCGGGACATGAATGAAACCGACGGCTAAGGTTATGGTTCCTGGCGCACCCGCTGTCCCTCGCCGTTTTGTGCGGCGCGCAAGCCGTCCCCGAATTCCTCCGAATCAGCACGGGCGAAACGGCCGCTGCCCCGCCGTTGCCGGCTCGCCGGCGCGGGTGTGTGCAGAGGGGCCCGGTCCCAGGGCTCGATACGCCGGAGCCCGGCGACGCGTTCCCCCGGATCTCGATCTCGTGCTCCGATCCGCGGGCGTTGCCGCCGCGTCAGCTTTCTGTCATAAGCCGCCCCGCGTCGAACCGCCCGGCCGATAGGGCTGCCGTGGCGGCTCGTGCTGCTCCACCAGAAGCATCAGCGCGCGAACCCCATCCGATCCTCCCGGGTCGGTCCGGGATCATTTCGCGCAACGGAGAGCCAAATGCCCAAGTTGAAGACGAAATCGGGCGCGAAGAAGCGCTTCAAGATCACCGGCACCGGCAAGGTGATGTACGCCCAGGCCGGCAAGCGCCACGGGATGATCAAGCGGACGACCAAGCAGATCCGCAACCTGCGCGGCACCACGACCCTGTTCGAGGGCGATGCCGCCAACGTGAAGAAGTACTTCCTGCCGAACGCGCGGTAAGTCCTTCAACACCCGTTGCCACTGTCTTTCGTCGAATCCAGGAGATAACCGATGGCCCGCGTCAAGCGCGGCGTGACCAGTCACGCGAAGCACAAGAAGGTTCTGAAGGCCGCCAAGGGCTATTACGGCCGGCGCAAAAATACGATCCGCATCGCCAAGCAGGCGGTCGAGAAGGGCATGCAGTATGCCTACCGCGACCGCAAGAACAAGAAGCGCACGTTCCGCGCCCTCTGGATCCAGCGCCTCAACGCGGCGGTCCGCGAGCACGGCCTGACATACTCGCGCTTCATCGACGGCCTGGCGAAGTCGGGCATCGTCGTCGACCGCAAGGCCCTGTCGGAGCTGGCGATCCACGAGCCGGCGAGCTTCGCCGCCGTCGTCGAGAAGGCGAAGGCCGCGCTGCCGCAGAACACCGCCAAGGCCGCCTGATCCAGGCCTGAGGCGAGACGGACGGAAGGCGCGGTTCCCCAGGGAGCCGCGCCTTCGTCGTTTACGAGGTCCCGCGCCTCGCGCTTGCGCCGGCGCCCGCAACGCGCGAGAGCACGGCCCGACGGCCGACTCCGCCAACCCTGCTCGAAGACAGCGATGACCGATCTCGACACCCTGGAACGCGACCTCCTGGCCCAGGTGAGCGCGGCCTCCGACGAGGCCACCCTCGACGCGGTCCGCGTCGCCGCGCTCGGCAAGAAGGGCAGCGTCTCGGATCTGCTGAAGACGCTCGGGTCGATGACGCCGGACGAGCGCAAGGAGCGCGGGCCCCTGATCAACGGGCTGCGCGACCGGGTCCAGGGCGCCGTCACCGCCCGCAAGACCGAACTCGCCGAGGCCGCCCTGGAGGCCCGCCTCGCCTCCGAGCGGGTCGACGTGACCCTGCCGGTCCGCGAGGCCCCCGAGGTGCGCGGCCGGATCCACCCGATCTCCCAGGTGATCGACGAGATCACCGCGATCTTCGCCGACATGGGCTTCGCGGTCGCCGAGGGTCCGGACATCGAGACGGACGAGCTGAACTTCACGGCGCTCAACTTCCCGCCCGGCCACCCGGCCCGCGAGATGCACGACACCTTCTTCCTGGCGCCCGACCGCGACGGGCAGCGCAAGGTGCTGCGCACCCACACCTCGCCTGTACAGGTCCGGACCATGCGGGCGCAGACGCCACCGATCCGCGTGATCATCCCGGGGCGGACCTACCGGCACGATTCCGACCAGACCCACACGCCGATGTTTCACCAAGTCGAGGGGCTGGTGATCGACAAGGCGGCCAACATCGCCAACCTGAAATGGGTGCTGGAGGAGTTCTGCAAGGCGTTCTTCGAGGTCGACGGCGTGAAGATGCGCTTCCGCCCGTCCTTCTTCCCCTTCACCGAGCCCTCCGCCGAGGTCGACATCCAGTGCTCGCGCAAGGGCGGCGAGATCCGCTTCGGCGAGGGGGACGACTGGCTGGAGATCCTGGGCTGCGGGATGGTCCACCCGAACGTGCTGCGCAATTGCGGGCTCGACCCGGACGCCGTGCAGGGCTTCGCCTTCGGTGTCGGCATCGACCGCATCGCCATGCTGAAATACGGCATGCCGGACCTGCGCCCGTTCTTCGAGGCCGACGTCCGCTGGCTCGACCATTACGGCTTCCGCCCGCTCGACGTGCCGAGCCTCGTGGGCGGCCTCACGAGCTGAGCCGCCCCGGCCCCGCGATCCTGTTCCTCCGACGGTCGAGCCGATACCGGGCTCTCGAAGGTCCATCATGAAATTCACCCTCTCCTGGCTCAAGGACCACCTCGACACCGAGGCCTCCCTCGACACCGTCGCCGAGACGCTCACGCGGATCGGCCTTGAGGTGGAGGGCGTCGAGGACAAGGCCGCCGCGCTCAGGCCCTACGTGATCGCCCGGATCCTGACGGCCGAGCAGCACCCGAACGCCGACCGGCTCCGGGTCTGCACGGTCGACACCGGCACGGGCACCCCCGTGCAGGTGGTGTGCGGCGCCCCGAACGCCCGGGCCGACCTCGTCTCGGTCTTCGCGCCGCCCGGCACCTACGTCCCGGGCAAGAACATCACCCTGTCGGTGGGCACGATCCGCGGCGTCGAGAGCCACGGCATGCTGTGCTCGGGCGCCGAGCTCGGCCTCGGCGACGACCACGACGGCATCCTGGAACTCCCGACCGACGCGCCGGTCGGCCAGGCCTACGCGCTCTACGCCGGGCTCGACGATCCGGTCATCGAGATCAACCTGACGCCGAACCGTCCGGACTGCACCTCCGTCCACGGCATCGCCCGCGACCTCGCGGCGGCCGGCCTCGGCACGCTCAAGGGCGAGACGCTGCCGGGCCTGCGCGGCGAGGGTCCCTGCCCGGTCGCGGTCGCGGTCGAGCTCGCCCTCGATCCGGCCGACCGGCACCTCGCCCCGATGTTCGCCCTGCGGCTCGTGCGCGGCGTCCGGAACGGCCCGTCGCCGGCCTGGATGCAGGCCCGGCTGCGCGCCATCGGCCTGCGGCCGATCAACAGTCTCGTCGACATCACCAACTACGTCACCTTCGACCGCGGGCGGCCACTGCACGTCTTCGACGCTGCCAAAGTCGCCGGCACGCTGACCGTGCGGCGGGCGCGGGCGGGCGAGAGCCTGCGCGCCCTCGACGGCCGGACCCACACGCTGACCGACGACACCGTGGTGATCGCCGACGCGAACGACGTCGAATCCATCGCCGGCATCATGGGCGGCGAGGCGTCGGGCTGCGACGCCGGCACCGTGGACGTGCTGATCGAGTCGGCCCTGTGGGACCCGACCAACATCGCCCAGTCGGGCCGACGGCTCGGCATCATCACCGACGCGCGCTACCGCTTCGAGCGGGGCGTCGACCCGGCCTTCACGGTTCCCGGCCTCGACCTCGCGACGCGGCTGGTGGTCGATCTCTGCGGCGGAACGCCGACCGAGGCGCACGTCGCCGGCGCGCCGCCCGAATCCCGGCGCAGCATCGACTTCCCTTGGACCGAGGTCCGCCGCCTCGCCGGACTGGACGTGCCACGCACCGAGATGCAGCAGATCCTCGAGACGCTGGGCTTCCACGTCTCCGGCACCGGGGACCGGGTGACGGTGCTGCCCCCGTCCTGGCGGCCCGACGTCGAGGGCAAGGCCGACCTCGTCGAGGAGGTCGTCCGCATCGCCGGGCTCGACCGGATCGCGGCCGAGCCCCTGCCGCCGCTCGCCGGGATCGGCCGCCCGCTGCTCACCGTGATGCAGAAGCGGACCCGCCTCGCCAAGCGCGCCCTGGCGAGCCGCGGCCTCATGGAGGCGGTCACGTGGTCGTTCGTGCCGCACGACGACGCCGTCCTGTTCGGCGGCGGCGGGGCCGACCTGGTGCTGGCCAACCCGATCGCCTCGGAGCTGTCCGACATGCGGCCGAGCCTGGTGCCGGGCCTCCTGCGCGCGGCGCAACGCAATGCCGACCGCGGCTACCCGGACGCCGCCCTGTTCGAGGTCGGCCAGTGCTTCGCCTCGGACGTACCGGAAGGCCAGACCGTCCGCGCGGCGGCGGTCCGCCGCGGCGGCGCGACCCTGGCCGGCGCCGGGCGGCACTGGGACGGCACGGCGGCGACCGTCGACGCGTTCGACGCCAAGGCGGACGCCATCGCGTTGCTCGGCAGCCTGGTCGTGCCGACCGGCGGCCTCCAGATCACGCCCGGCGGCCCGTCCTGGCTGCATCCCGGCCGCTCCGGCACGCTGCGTTTCGGTCCGAAGACGGAGATCGGCTGGTTCGGGGAGGTGCATCCGCGAACGCTACAGGCCCTCGACCTGAAGGGAACGCTCGTGGCCTTCGAGATCGTCCTCGACGCCCTGCCCCTGCCCAAGCTCAAGCCGACCAAGGCCAAAGCCGCCCTGGCACTGTCGGAATTCCAGCCGCTGTCGCGGGACTTCGCCTTCGTGGTCGGCCGCGACGTGCCGGCGGGTGACATCGTCAAGGCCGCCCAGAACGCCGAGCGCAAGCTGGTGACGGGTGTCGATGTGTTCGACCTCTACGAGGGGCCGGGCGTGCCGGACGGCGCGAAGTCGGTGGCGATCGCGGTGCGTCTCCAGCCCGTCGAGCGGACCCTGACCGACGCGGAGATCGAGGCGGTGAGCGCCAGGATCGTCGCCGAGGTCACCCGCAAGACGGGCGCGACGCTCCGGGCCTGAGGCGCCGCCATGGACCGGATCGCCCTGCTCATCGACGACCTCGCGGCGGCCGAGTACCGGCCGAAGGCGGCGTTGCGGGAGGCCCTGAACCACCCCGCCGCCGTCGCGGAGGCGACGCTGCCGCTGCTGGAGGCGGCCGCCGACGGGCGCGAGCTGGCAGCGGAGGAGACGAACCTCCTGTTCTGGGGCCTGCACGTCATGGCCCATGCCCGGGACACGCGCGCCCTCGCGCCGCTCCTCAGGCTGCTCCGGCACGATGAGGAGACCCTCGACGCGGTGCTGGGGGACGCCGTCACGGCGACGCTGGCCAAGGTCGTGGCGAGCCTGTTCGACGGCGATCCGCAGCCGCTGTTCCGCCTGATCCTGGACAGCACGGTCGACGATCACGCGCGCATGGCGCTGATGTGCGCCTGCACCTTCCTGACCCTGGAGGGACGGATCGACCGGGCCGCGATGCACGACCTGCTGGTCCGTTTCGACGACGCGCAGGCCGCCGTGGAGGACGGGCCGGCCTGGGTCGGCTGGGAGGAGACGATCGCGCATCTCGGCTTCCGGGACCTCGCGCCCCGCGCGGCCGCGGCCCGCGCCGACGGACGGCTCACCGACGAGATCAGCGACGCCGACTGGTTCAAGGAGGCCCTGCGCAAGGCCGAGACCAAGCCGGACGACCGGGACCGGCTCGGGCCCTACCAGTACGGCTACCTCGACGATCCGGTCGAGGCTCTCGACTGGGCCGAGGAGGGCGCGGGCGAGCCGCAGCGCAACCCGTTCAAGGATGTCGGCCGCAACGATCCCTGCCCCTGCGGCTCGGGCAAGAAGTTCAAGAAGTGCTGCCTCGGCAAGGCGGAGGCGGAGGGGCCTTGGATGCCGCCGGAACCCCTAGGCCGCTGAGGCGCCGCTGCCGCTGAGCGGGTTCTCGGGATCCCAGCCGTAGCTCAGGGTCTCGAACCGCATGGCGCGGGCGTCGACCATGAGGAGGCGCCCGACGAGGGGCTCGCCGAAGCCCGCCACGGCCCGGATCACCTCCATGGCCATCAGCGAGCCCATGACGCCGGCGAGCGCGCCGAGCACGCCGGCCTCCGCGCAGGCGGGCACACTGCCGGGCGGCGGCGGGTTCGGGAAGAGGCAGCGATAGGTCGGGTTCGGCGTCCCGTCGGGCCCCGTCTCGTGGGCCCGGATCGTGGTCAGCGTGCCGTCGAAGCGGCCCAGAGCCGCGGTCACCAGCGGCCGACGCGCCCGGAAGCAGGCGTCCGACACCGCGTAGCGCGTGGCGAAATTGTCGGACCCATCCGCCACGAGGTCATAGCCGGCGATCAGGTCGACGGCGTTGTCCGCGTCGATCCGGAACGGGTGCGGGACCACCGACACGTGCGGGTTGAGGCGCGCCACCGCGTCGGCCGCGCTCTCGACCTTCAGCCGACCGAGATCCGACGTCCCGTGGATCACCTGCCGCTGCAGGTTCGACAGGGAGACCGTGTCGTCGTCGACGAGGCCGATCGTGCCGATCCCCGCGGCGGCGAGGTACTGGATCAGCGGCGCGCCGAGGCCGCCCGCCCCGACGACGAGGATCCGGGCGGCCTTGAGCCGGGCCTGACCGGGACCGCCGACCTCCGCGAGGACGAGGTGGCGGGCGTAGCGTTCGATCTCATCGGGAGCGAGAGCCATGGCCTGCCCATAGACTGCCGTGGCCGCGCATGGAAGGATCGGGCGCGTCTCGAAGGCTCGTCGGAATCTCGGCCGACGCTTCGACCTCGTCATCGCGAGCGTAGCGAAGCGACCCAGGTCAGCGGGACGTCTCTCAGCGCAGCGCAACACTGGGTGGCTTCGCTCCGCTCGCAGAGACGGTGGTGCGGTGATCAGCAGGAAGCGATTTAGCCCCCCTCAAGATCCGCTGTTCGAGGGCTCGGTACGCGAAACGCCGCCCCGGTGAGGAGGCGGCGCGGGTCTCGCGTCTCTGGATCCGGGCCGCTCAGCGCGGCGCGAGGATCATGATCATCTGCCGGCCTTCGAGCATCGGCTCGCTCTCGACCTTGGCGATCTCGGCGGTCTCGCTCTTCACGCGCTCCAGGAGGCGCAGACCGATGTCCTGGTGAGCCATCTCACGACCGCGGAAGCGCAGGGTCACCTTGACCTTGTCGCCCTCCTCGAAGAAGCGGTGCACCGACTTCATCTTGGTGTCGTAGTCGTGCTTGTCGATGCCGGGGCGGAGCTTGATCTCCTTCACCTCGACGGTCTTCTGCCGCTTGCGGGCCTCGTTCTGCTTCTTCTGCTCGTTGAAGCGGAAGCGCCCGTAATCGAGCAGCTTGCAGACGGGCGGCACGGAGTTCGGCGCGATCTCCACGAGATCGAGACCGGCCTCCTCGGCCAGATTGAGGGCGTCGAAGAAGGGAACGACGCCGCGGTTCTGCCCGGTGTCGTCGATCAGCTGCACTTCCCGCACACCGCGAATGTCGCGGTTGGCGCGCGGCCCGTCCTTCTGCGGGGCCGGCATGGCTCTCATCGGTCTACGAATGGCTTAGGTCTCCTGCTGCAACGGCGAAACGGCGGATCTTCAGGAAGATCTCCTGACCGCCAGCCGCTCCGGTCTCATCCGGACATACAACGTTGGTGGAACCGCGGCCAGAGTCAACCGGCTACCATCGCGACGCCGGAAATAATCGGCCGCCGCGTCGCGATTCGAGTCCGATGCCCTCAGGTCGAACGGCCGAGCAGCTCGGCGTAGACCGCCAGCGTGTCGCCGACCATCCGCTCCAGGGAGAAGTGCGCCTCGACATGCGCGCGGCTGCGCCGACCGAGGGCGTCGCGGGCGCTCGCGCCGAGAGAGAGGGCCTCGGTCAGAGCGGCGGCGAGCGCGGCCGGGTCGCCGGGCGGCACGCGCCATCCGGTGCGCTGGCCGGCGGGGGTCTCGGGCGGTGCCAGCACCGTCTCCGGCACCGCTCCGAGATCCGAGACGACCACGGGTGCGCCGAGCGCCTGCGCCTCGACGGCCGAGCGGCCGAAGGCCTCGGGCTCCACGGACGGCACCGCCACCACCGATGCGGCGCGGAAGGCCGCCGGCATGTCGGTGCAGTGCCCGACTCTGCGGACGATGCCCTCGAGCCCGCGCGCGGCGATCAGCGCGTCGAGCTCGCGCTCGTAGGCGGCGCGGCCCTGCGGGTCCCCCGCGAGGACCACGGCCAGGTCCGGGACGCCGCGATCGCGCATCCGCGCGGCGGCCTCGATCAGCACGCGGTGGCCCTTCCATGCCGTGAGGCGGGCGGCCAGCAGGATCACCCGCTCGTGCGGCGCCACGTTCCAGCTCCGGCGCAGCGCCTCGACCCGGGCGGCCCCGACCGCCACCGGGTTGAACACCGCGAGGTCGGTGCCGCGGTGGATGACCCGCACGCGGTCGCCGGCCTGCTCGGCGTGCAACCGGTGGATCAGGTCCGCGGTGTAGTGCGAGTTGGCGATCACCACGTCGCCGCGGGCCATGATCGAGTTGTAGAGGACCTTCACGCCGGTCCGGCCGGAATAGCTGCCGTGATAGGTGGTCACGAACGGGAGCCCGAGCCGGCGCGCCGCCCCGAGGGCGACCCAGGCGGGCGCGCGGGAGCGGGCGTGGATGATCTGCACCTTCTCGCGGCGGCAGAGCGCCATCAGCCGCAGGACGTTCACCGCCATCGAGGCCGGGTTCTTCGACGCGGCCGGGAATCGGAGCCAGTGCCCGCCCTTGGCCTGCAACTCGCCGACGAGCCGTCCGCCCTCGGTCGCCACCAGGGCGCGGGCGCCCACGGCCGCGAGGCCGCCCGCGACGTCGACGGTGGTACGCTCGGCGCCGCCCGCATCGAGTTCGGGGATGATCTGCAGGATGCGGGCGCCGGCCAGCGCCCCGACCTCCGCCGGGAAACCCGACAGGGCGTGGGGTCCGTCGCCCGTTCGCGGGCCCTCGGCGAGGACGCGCAGGCCCCCGGCCGGTATCTGCCAAATGCTCGCTGCCATTGATCCAGCATCGCCGCCGGGCTTTACGGTCCGGTAAACGAGAGTTGAAGCCGAACCGTTCAGGACCGGACTTCTTCCATGTCGAGACAGGGATACCGGAGAGAACGATGACGGATACGGCCCCCGAGTTCCTGACCGTCGGCATCGGCGACGAGGCCCGCCGCATCGCCGTGCGGGTGCGCGCGGGCGGCGGGCCGCCGGTGGTCTGGCTCGGCGGCTTTCGCTCCGACATGACCGCGACCAAGGCGACGGCGCTCGATGCCTGGGCCGAACGGACGGGCCGGGCGCTCGTGCGGTTCGACTACGCCGCGCACGGTGCCTCGGGCGGCACGTTCACGGACTGCACCATCTCGTCGTGGCTCGAGGACGCGCAGGCGGTCCTGGCGGCCTACGTGACGGAGGCGCCGGTGCTCGTCGGCTCGTCGATGGGCGGCTGGATCGCCTGCCTGGGGGCCCGCGACCGGGCCGCGCGCGGGAAGGCCACGGCGGGGCTGGTGCTCATCGCGCCGGCCCTCGACTTCACCGAGGAGCTGATCTGGAACCGCCTCAGCGAGGCGGCGCGCGCCATGCTAATCCGCGACGGCGTACTCCGGAAGCCCAGCGACTACGCGCCGGAGCCGGACCCGATCACGCGGGCCCTGATCGACGACGGCCGCCGACACTGCATGCTGGGCGGCCAAGTCGATCCGGGCTGCCCGGTGCACATCCTCCAGGGCATGCGGGACACCGACGTCCCCTACACGCACGCCCTGCGAATCCTCGACCGCCTGCCGGCCGAAGGGACGGTGCTGACACTGATCGCCGACGGCGACCACCGCCTGTCGCGGCCGCAGGACATCGCGCGGCTCGTGGCGGCGGTGGCCGAGATCGCCTGACCGGTCTCCCGGCCAGGCCTCTCAGCGGGTCGGGTGCAGGGTCAATGCAGGCTGACGGGCTGCAGGTCGTGCGCGGCGGCGTTGGCCAGCACGACGTCCCGCGAATCGGCGAGCATGATCGGCGCGCCGCTCGCCGAGAGCAGGGCGAACAGGTCGAGGCCGGGCGTCAGCTCGGGGGCCTGCGGGAAGAAGCGGCGGACCTCGTCGGACCGGATCGGCCGGACGTAGGCGATGTGCCCCTCGCCCAGCGCCGCGAGATCGGCCGGCTGGAAATCGGCCGGATCGAGATCGGCGGGGGTCAGAGGAGACGGATTCAGATCGGTCATAAAGCCCTCCTGGGGTGGCAGAGCGTCCACCGCCGATCCTGAAGGCATCGGCGGCTCCACCCTGATGTGGGGATCCGCGCCGGCCAATCAATCGGTCGGCGTCAGCCGCGGGCGCCGATATCGATCTTGCGCACGATGCGGTCCGGCTCCGGCCGGACCAGATCGATCGACAGGAGGCCGTTGGCGAGGTCGGCGCCGAGGACCTCCATGCCGTCCGCGAGGAGGAAGGCCCGCTGGAACTGCCGCGCCGCGATGCCGCGGTGCAGGAAGTGGCGCTCGCGCTCGTCGACCTGCCGGCCGCGCACGACGAGCTGGCTCTCCTCCAGCATCACGTCCAGCTGATCGCGGGTGAAGCCGGCCACCGCCAGGGTGATCCGCAGGCGTTCGGGCTCGCTCTCGGTCCGGGGCAGGCGCTCGATGTTGTAGGGCGGGTAGCCGTCGTTGGCGGCCTTGGAGACCCGGTCGAGGGCCTGCTCGATCTCGTCGAAGCCGAGCAGGAACGGGTGCCCGAAGGGCGAGGATCGAGTCATCGCGGCCATCATCCAGAAAGCGAAGCCTCCGACCCCGGGATCTGCCGCAATCCCGGGATGCCCGAGCACCTCGTCGACAGGAGCCCGCCCGGGGCAGCGCTCCGCCGGACGTGACGACGCCGGCAACTCGGAGATATGGCCAAGGCCTTCCGGGCCATCAAGGGAGGAGGCCGGAATCGACGGCGAGCCGTGGTCGCGCATTTCCGGGATGTTTCGGCAAATTCATGCGGGATCGATAGGCAAAGCCTGCAACGGCCACGCTTTCTTCTAACAGTTTGGAACTGCTCTGATTTTCTCGCCGGGCCTTGATCCGGGCGGCGGGCCTGGATACTGCCGCGGCAGGCGACGATCCGGCTCCCGAGATCGATCGCCGCGATCCTTTTCCCGCGAGGCGCCGGAGCCGTGAGCACGCCCATGACCCCGTCGGACCACGCGGCGATGCGGCGCGTCGCAGACGTGTGCGGCGACGAGGCCGACATCCTGGCCCTGTCGGTGGCCCGCTTCGTGGCGGCCGGCTACATGACCAGCGACGTCGCCTGCTGGAACGCGGCCTTCGACGGGGCCGAGCAGCTGCTCGGGCCGACGGAGGGGTGCCGCTTCGTCGCCTGCGTGGTCGCGATCATCCGGGCGCTCCGTGCGGAACGCGACGGCGACTGGTCGTTCATGCCGGCGAGCTGCTGCCGCGTGACCGGCCACGAATGCGCGCTGGTGAAGCTGATCAACCGGGGCCGCCAGCGCCTCTGGGCGGATCTCGAGGCCGCCGCGGCCGAGATCACCGGCCAGGACGCCGCGCCGCGCCTCGTGGCGGCGGTCCGCGCCGCGGTCGGGCCGCTCGACGCGGCGGCCGAGCGCCTCGCCCCGGCCTCCTGCCCCGCCGGAACGGTGCTGCACTGATCCGGCTCCCCGTCACCCCGGACCGCGCGGCGCGAGCCCACGGCCGGCGCGAACTCGAAGAGGACTTTGTCACGGTGCTTGCCCTGCGCGCTCCCCTGTACCGCCGTCGGATCGGGCGTGTCGCCCTCGACACGGCGGCCTGCTTCGCGCTCTCGGCGCTGCTCGTCGTCTCGGCCCTGGCGCAGGACGCGTCCGAGAAGGCGCCGATCAAGTTGCAGCTCAACAAGGTTGAGACCGCGGGCGAGGCCTGCCGGATCACCATGGTGATCGACAACAAGGGATCGGGCCTCAAGTCCTACAAGGTGGATCTCTTCGCCTTCGACCCCGAGGGCGTCGCGCAGAAGCGCGTGGCGGTCGAACTCGGGCCGCTGCCGCCGAAGAAGACCACCGTGAAGATCTTCGATTTCCCCGGCATCGCCTGCAACAAGGTCGGTCGCGTCCTCCTGAACGACGTCCTGACCTGCGACGGCGGCGATCCGGGCCGTGAGGCCTGCCTCGAGCGGACCGAGACCGACAGCAAGGCCGGCCTGTCGTTCGACCGCTGATGCGGGTGGTGTGACGGCTGACGAGACCAAACCGCCCGGCGGCGAGAGCCGCCGGGCGGCCTGCGGCTTTCGCCGCACCCCGAGACGATGGCGGCGCAAGGCCGCGTGAGACCAGGACGCCAGGAGCCCGCGATGGACCCGACACAAGCCCCGATCGAGGCGGCCCACGACTTCTCGTTCCTCGGCCTGTTCCTGCAGGCCGACCCGATCGTGAAGGGCGTGATGATCCTGCTGGTGATCGCCTCGATCGCCTGCTGGACGGTGGTGTTCGAGAAGGTCATCCGGCTCGCCGCCGCGCGGCGCCAGGCCAAGGCCTTCGCGAACCTGGTCCGCTCCGGGGGCAGCCTCGACGGCGAGCATCGCGGCATCGCCGGCCACGTGGTGAAGGCGGCGATCGACGCGTGGCGCGATCAGGATTCCTCCGAGACCCGGGCCGAGCGCCGCGACCGCATCGAGCGGGCGATGAAGGGCGCGCTCGCCATCGAGGTGAAGCGCCTGCGCACCGGCCTCTCGCTGCTGGCGACCTCCGGCTCCACGGCCCCGTTCGTCGGCCTGTTCGGCACCGTCTGGGGCATCATGAACTCGTTCTCGTCCATCGCCCGCAGCCAGGACACCTCCCTCGCCGTCGTGGCGCCGGGCATCGCGGAAGCGCTGTTCGCGACAGCGATCGGTCTCGTCGTCGCGATCCCGGCGGTGATGGCTTACAACAAGCTCTCGAGCGACGTGAGCGGCATCCAGAGCACCTTCTCGTCCTATATCTCGGTCCTGGGCAACCGCCTCGCGCGCGACCGCGCCGGCGCCCACCGCGCGGCCGCCGAGTAGCGCGGCCGGCGCCCGCCCCCAGAGAGCCGAACGTAAAGGTACCGGAGACGCCCCATGGCGATGGGATCCATTCGCGCGAACGACGACGACGACCTCGACGACGTGCCGATGTCCGACATCAACGTCACCCCGATGGTCGACGTGATGCTCGTGCTGCTGATCATCTTCATGGTCGCCGCGCCGCTGATGACCACCGGCGTGCCGGTCCAGCTGCCGAAGACCGCGGCGCCCAAGGTCGCGCAGTCGAAGAAGCCCGCCGAGGTGACGGTCGACAAGGACGGCAACCCCTCCATCGCCAAGGAGGTGTTCACGATGGAGAGCATCGTGCCGCGTCTGCGCGAGATGGCGGCGGCCGACAAGGATCAGGTGATCCTCGTGCGCGGCGACCGCGACGTGCCCTACGGCAAGGTGATGGAGGTCATGGGCCTCGTCGGACAGGCCGGCTTCACCAAGGTGTCGCTGATCGCGCAGTCGCCCGGCGGCGCCGCTCCGGCCGCGCCTGGCGCCGCCCCGGCCGCCCCCGCAGGGACCGCGCGCTGAGCCGATGAGCACCTACACGTCGACGGATATGCCGGCCGGTCTCGGCGAGCGCCGCCCGTCCGGGCTGCTCGCCGCTTTCCTGGTCGCCCTCGGGCTGCACGCCTGCGTGCTCGCCGCCGTGATGTTCCTGCGGCTCTCCCCGCCCGCACCGCCCGGCGAGCAGCAGATCACCGTCGACCTCGCGCCGCTCATGACCGACGCGGCCACCGAGGCCCCGGCGGAGCAGCAGATGAGCCAGGAGGCCCCGCCGGAGGCGAAGCCGGTGGACACGCCGCCCGACGAGGCCGTCCAGCCGCCGCCGACCGAGATGACCGAGGTGAAGCCGGAGGACACCCAGGCGGTCGAGATGCCGCAAGAGGCTCAGCCCGTGGAGGCGCAGAGCCAGGTGATCACCTCCGCGTCCGAGGCCGCCGAGCCGCTGGCGCCGCCCCCCACCGAGGTCGCCAAGTCCGAGGAGCCGCCCAAGCCGACGCCCGATCCGGCGAAGCTGAAGGCGGAGCGCGAAGCCAAGCTGCGCAAGATCCGGGAGGAGAAGCTCCGCGAGCAGAAGCGCGAGGAGGCGCGGCAGGAGCGCCTGGAGGAGATCCGCGAGGCGAAGGCCAAGGCCGCGCGCGAGGCCAAGGCCCGCGAGGCCAAGGCCCGGGCGGGCGCCGAGCGGAGTTCGGCGTCGGCCTCGCGCGAGAACGCGGCCGGTCGGGCCGCCGCGGGCAACGATCCGAGCGCCATGCGCCAGTGGCAGGGCGCCATCAGCGCGGCGATCCACAGCCGGATGAACGTGAACGCGGCCGTCGGCACCGGCGGCGGAACCGCGGTGGTGCGCTTCACCGTGATGCGCTCGGGTCAGGTGACGGGCGCCGGCGTGGCCCGGTCCAGCGGCGTCGGCCAGATCGACAGCGCCGCCCTCGCGGCGGTGCGCGGCTCGATGCCGGCGGCGCCCCCCGGCGTGACGCAGTCCAGCCTGTCGGTCTCCATTCCGCTCAACTTCCGCGTGCGCTGATCGGAGGACGATCCGGGCCGGATCCCGCTCAGCCGACCGCGAGCCCGATCCGGATCGTCCAGCGGACGCGTACGAATGGTGTGCGCCGTCAGTCCCGGTCGGCGATCCGGATTCGCCATCGGCCGCGCGGGCATGCTAAAGCCTTCGTGAACCTGCCTTCCCCGCGCGCCTGACGGCGATGCGGGAGGGCGCCGATCCGGCCTTGCCCCCCGCCCCTCGAACAGGCCGGACCCGCTCAGACCCCGTCCCGCGCAGGCTGCGCCGGGTCGGACCCGTCGAGCCGGGGTGAAAGGGACAGGATGAACGACGACACTGAGTACGACCTCGACGAGGTGAATGCCACCCGCGACGCGGAGGCGGAAGCCAAGACCCGGGCGGAGAACCGCGCCGAGCGCGCGGAACGGGCGGAGCGCATGGCTCGCGAGGGCGCCCAGGCGATGGCGGAGCACCACGCGGCCATCAAGGCGATGGACGAGCGGACGGTGCGGCTGCGCTCGCTCCGGCTCGCCAAGGAGGCCGCGGACGCGCAGGCCAAGGCGGCCGAGAAGGAAGCCAAGGCGGCCGCCAAGGGCAGCGCGAAGAAGGCCGCGCCGAAGAAGACGACCGCGAAGGGCTAGAGGTCGATGGCCGAAGACCGCAACCGCCGCCGCTTCAGCGACCCGCGCGCGGCAGCCGAGGCGGCCTTCCGGGCCGCGACGAGCCCGAAGACGGCCGCCCCGCCGCCGCAGGCCGCGCCGCGGCCGGCAACGGTCCCGGGTTCGCGGGAAGTGGTGAGCCTGCGCCTCGACAGCGCCGTGCTCGCCCATTTCCAGAAGGACGGCCCGGGCTGGCAGGACCGCATCAACGAGGCGCTCAAGGCCCTCGTCCCGGCGGCCGAGGCCTGAGACCTCCCGCGCGGGGAACGCCGTCGCGCCTGGGACCGGTGCTCAGACCGGCTTCGGCCGCTCGCGCAGGATCCGGTTCACCGCCCGGTCGAGGGCGGACAGAAAGGCCGACCGGTCGGCGCGCGAGAACGGTTTCGGCCCGCCCGTGATGGTCCCGGCCTCGCGCAACGATTGCATCAAGTCGCGCGTCGCCAGGGCGAGACCGATCCCGGCCTCGCTGAACGGCTTCCCAGTGAACGCCAGGACCGTGGCGCCGGCCTTCACGCAGCGCGCGGCCAGCGGAACGTCGGCGGTGAGCACGATGCTCCCGGCTCCGGCCCGCGCGGCGATCCAGTCGTCGGCGGCGTCGAGTTCCGGGCCGACGACCACGCGCTCGATCCAGGGCTCGCGCGGCAGGTTCAGCACGCTGTTGGCGACGACGTGGACGGTCAGGCCGTAGCGCTCGGCGACCCGGTAGGTCTCGTCCTTGACCGGGCAGGCATCGGCGTCGAGGTAGATCGGCGGGCGGGCCGGCGCGTCGCTCATGGTCGGGGCACCAGCTTCGAGGTGAAACCCGCCAGGATCAGGAGCACGCCCAGAGCGAATTGGCCGCGCTCGATATCGCCGCCCACCGACAGAACGACGGCGCGGCCGAAGACCGCGAGCCCGATCAGCGGCAGCCCGAAGCGCAGCGCCATCTTCACGGCGATCAGGGTGTTCGCCCGCGCGGTGCTCGCCCCGGCCATCAGCGGGCGACCGCGGCGCGGCGCGGCGCCAGATCCGCCACGGGTGCGGTCTCGGCGGGTCCGCGCTCGAGCGTCGCCACCGACAGCGGCGCGCCGCGGCCGCGGAGCGCGTGGGCGCCGAGGGACCGCGCCCGGACGCCGGCCGGCAGGCGCGGGAGGCGGTTGAGGAGATCCTGCGAGATCAGGATGCCGACGCCCAGCGGGCGGCACAGGGCCTCGATCCGCGACGTGACATTCACGGCGTCGCCGAAATACGCGATCTTGTGGCGGTCGACCCCGACTTCGGCCGTGACCACCGAGCCGCCGTGCAGCGCCGCCCGGAGCCGCGGGACCGTCCCGAACCGGGCTTGCCAGGCCGCGGCATCGGCCTCGATCCGGTCGAGCACCTCGAACACGCAGGTGACGCAGCGCGCGTCCTTCAGGCCGCGGGCCATCGGCCACGTCACCATGGCGAGATCGCCGATATAGTCGTCCACCGAGCCGCCGTTGCGCCGCACCGGCTCGGCGAGCGTCGCGAACACGGCGCTGAGATACTCCTGGGCGCGCAGGTCGCCGTGGGTCTCCGCGAAGGCCGTGGAGCCGACCACGTCGAGGAACAGGAAGACCCGCTCTTCCGCCACCGGCTTGTGATAGCGGCCGATCATGAAGTTCACGAACACCTCGCCGCCGATCAGGTCGCGCATCCGGATGACGAAGACCAGCAGGCCCGACACGGCCAGGGCGTAGGCCAGGACCCGCGCGGTCATGCGGGTCGCGGTCGTGAGGTCGTCCGGTGTCAGGGCGAACGCCCAGACGAGCAGGCCGCCCAGGGCGTTGCCCGCCATGATCATCAGGACATAGGCGAGTTCCGCGGCCAGCACGTAGAGCCAGGCCGGCAGCCGCCGGATCTTCGCCTGCAGGCCGGCCAGGATCAACCCGCGGTCGAACGCCAGCACCGTGGCGCCCATGCAGAGGCCGTACGTGAATCCGGCGAGGGGCGAGGCGCCGGCCGCGAAGATGATGTTGTAGAGCAACCCCGCGCCGGCCGCCGCCAGCAGGATCAGACCCCAGAATATCCGGTGGGCCGGCAGCATCGAGGCGTCTCCAGCATGGCCAGCCGACGGACCGTGCGCGGGTCCGGGCGTCGCGTGGCCCTGCGCGGCGGCGCTGCGCGGGGCGGCGCAGACTCGGCGAGCCCGCGCCGCCGGACTTCGGGCATGGGCCTAAAGTTTAGCGCCGCGGGAGGCCGCATGCCATTGCTCAACGCCCCAAGATGGCGCGAGTAAGGCGTGCCGGGTTGTTGCGCGGCCGAGCCGTGATACGCCGGCGGCCCGGGACTCGACCGGACCGCCGCCAGCAACCCCCTGTGACAGCGAAGAGGGAGCGCTGCCATGTACGCCAGGAGCTTCGGCGCGACGCGCGTCTCTGTGCCGGTGATCGGCCAGGGCACGTGGCACATCGACAGTTCGGACCGGACGGACGCGGTCCGGGCGCTGCGGGCCGGGATCGACGCCGGCATGACTCATATCGACACCGCGGAGATGTACGGGGACGCGGAGGCGATCGTCGCCGCCGCCGTCGCGGATTGCCGCGAGGAGGTGTTCCTCGTCTCGAAGGTGGTGCCGGGCAACGCGACGCGCCGGGGCGTCGCGCGGGCC
This sequence comes from Methylobacterium sp. 285MFTsu5.1, assembly GCF_000383455.1. NCBI lineage: Bacteria > Pseudomonadati > Pseudomonadota > Alphaproteobacteria > Hyphomicrobiales > Methylobacteriaceae > Methylobacterium > Methylobacterium sp. 285MFTsu5.1. The sequence goes on from NZ_KB911275.1 coordinate 68,155, forward strand.
TGTGAGGCGTCGCTCCGGCGTCTGCGGACGGACCGGCTGGACTGCTACCTGCTGCACTGGCCGGGCCAGCACCCGCTCGAAGAGACGATCGCGGGCTTCGAGGATCTGCGCCGTGCGGGCAAGATCCTGTCCTGGGGCGTCAGCAACTTCGACGTCGAGGATCTCGACCGCGTCCGGGCCATCGCGGGGCCGGACCGGATCGCCTGCAATCAGGTCCTCTACCACCTGAACGAGCGGGCCATCGAGCACGCCGTGCTGCCCTGGTGCGAGAAGCACGGCGTCGCCATGGTGGGCTACTCGCCCTTCGGCAGCGGCGACTTCCCCGATCCGGCCAGCGCGGGCGGCCGCGTCCTGGCGGGCATCGCGCAGAACCACGGCACGACGCCCTACGCGGTGGCTCTCGCCTACCTGACCCGGCTGCCGGGCACGTTCACGATCCCCAAGACCGGTCGCCCGGACCGGGCCGTCGAGAATGCCGGCGCGGCGGACCTGCACCTCGGCGCGGCCGAGATCGCCCTGATCGACGCGCATTTCCCCCGCGGACCGCGGCCCCGGATGCTGCCGATGCTGTGAGCCGCGGGCCCGCTCAGGCCCGCAGCGCCAGGGCCACGGGATCCGCCGGCGCGGCGGCGCGGACGCGGTTGCGCCCGGCCTTCTTGGCCGCGTAGAGGGCGGCGTCGGCCGCCGTGAACAGCCCTTCGGGCGGATCGCCGCCGGCCGGATCGGCACAGGCGACGCCGATGCTCACCGTCGCGATGCCACCGACCTCCGGGGCGTGGGGGATGCGGAGGTTCACCACGGCCCGGCGGACGCGCTCCGCCGCGACGCTGGCGGCCGTCGCGTCGACGCTCGGTAACAGGGCGACGAACTCCTCGCCGCCGATCCGGAAGCTCAGGCCGGCGGTATCGAGGGTGCGTTGCAGGCACTCCGCCACCGCTTTCAGCGCCTCGTCGCCGCGCTGGTGACCGAAGCGGTCGTTGAACTGCTTGAAGTGGTCAGCATCGACGATCAACAGCGCCAGGGGCGTCCGCAGCTGTGCGGCCCGCTTCCACTCCACGGCGAAGTGCTCGTCGTAGCTGCGCCGGTTCGGCAGGCCCGTCAGGCCGTCGGTCCGCGCGAGCACGGCGAGCGCGGCGTTGGCCTCGCGGCTGGAGGCTTCCGCGGCCACGTGGCGCCCGACCTCCCGGTGCAGCAGGATCGTCAGGCCGAAGGCGAGGAGGCAGAGGCACAGGATCAGGACGGCGACGATCGCCGCCTTGTAGATCCAGCCGCTGCGGATGCTGTCGACGTCCGTCGCCACGGTCACGATCAGCGGCAGGTCGTCGAGGTCGGCGAAGCTGTAGACCCGCTCGACGCCGTCGAGGAACGAGCGCCCCTGGAACTCGCCGCGCGCCTTGGCCCGGTACATCTTGTAGCCGGGGCTCGCGCTGATGTTCTGGCCGAGCGCCTCCGGCCGTGCCGGCGCCCGGATCAGCAGCGTCCCGTCCCGGTGGAAGACGTTCAGAGCGATGCCGTCGTCGAAATGCAGGCGCTCGAACAGCGCCTGAAAATGCGCGAGCCTGATCGATCCCGACACGATCCCGGCGAATGAGCCGTCGGGCGTCCAGATCCGCCGGGTCATGCGGATGATGGGCTCACCGGTCATGAGAGATACGGTCGGCCCGGACAGGATCAGGCCGCCTTCGGGATTCGACCGATGGAACTCGAATTCCGGCAGCGTGCGCATGTTGGGCCGGGTCCGCACGCCGGGATCGCTCGTCAGCCGGACGTCGCCGGCCGCGTCCGTGACAGCGATCGGACCGAGGCCGGAGCCCGCCACAGCCGTGTCGAACAGCGCCAGGCGCCGAATATCCGGGTCCAAGGCCGCGATGTCGGCGCGACTCGCGAGCCGTGCGGAGTTCCGCAGCGAGAGGTCGTAGACCCGCAGGCTATGGCCGACGCCCTCCTCGATCACCGCCAGGAGATTCCCGGCGTTGCGGCGGGCGTTGTGCCAAGCGACGTCCCGCAGATCCAGGCAGAGATAGACGCCGAGCAGCGCGAGGCAGAGCAGTAGGCATGTGCCGGCCGCCGCGATCAGGCGCGAGGCGCGATCGTCCAGGTGAGCTCTGATCGCTGTAGCGGTCGCGCGCAGAAGCATTGGCTCGATCGGGCTGCCACGAACCGCGCCATTGCGGTTGACGGGCTTACTGTTCACCCGATCTTACGTCCACGAAGATTGAAAAAGCGGTTATTGGCGGCACTAAGAAGCGCTGAATCACCGCTAATACAAATACAGGCCGCCGTGGCTGTCAGTCCCGCCTCGACGCGTTCACCGTGGGCCGGAGCCCGGGTGTGATCGCGCAGATGCACGAAGGCGCGCGCCGCGGGCCGCCTCTCGCCCGCAACGCGCGCCGCCGCCTGGTCCCGACGAACGCGGAAACCACGGAGCGTCAGTCACCGATGCCGAACAGCTTCTCGATGAAGTTGCGGTCGTCCTTCGGTGCGCGCCGCGACGGTGCGGCCTGGCGCGGCGCCGGGGCCTCCGGCTCGCCGAGGATCTGGCCCAGGAGCCCGCCCGGGCCCGCCGGGGCGGCACTCGCCACCGAGGCGGTCGTCTCCGGCTGGCGGCGCCAGCGGTTGAGGCCCGGGAGCGGGACCGGCGTCTGCCCCTTCAGGGCTTGGGTCATATAGGTCTTCCAGATCTCCGCCGGCAGGTTGCCGCCGGTGACCTTCTTGGTGAGCTCGCCGTCGTCGTTGCCGAGCCAGACGCCGGTCACGAGGCTGCCCGAGAAACCCATGAACCACGCGTCGCGGTAATCCTGGGTGGTGCCGCTCTTGCCCGCGAGGTCCCAGCCGGGAATGTCGGCCTTCTTGCCGGTGCCGCTGACGAAGGTCTCGTGCATCATGGCGTTCATCATGCCGTCGGCGTTGGCGTCGATGACCCGGCCCAGACCGTTGTCGGACCGCTTGTAGAGGACCTTCCCGTCCTGGCTCTTCACGGCGGTGACCACGTAGGGGATCACGCCGATGCCACCGTTGGCGAAGGCCCCGTAGGCGCCGACCATCTCCAAGAGCGTGACCTCGGACGTGCCGAGGGCGATGGAGCCGTTGGCCTGGAGCGGCGAGGTGATGCCGAGCCGCTGGGCGGTCTGGACCACGGTCTTCGGCCCGACCTCCTGGCCGAGGCGCACCGCGACGGTGTTGAGCGACTGGGCGAGCGCCGTCCGCAGGGTGACGGGACCCTCGTAGCGGTGGGAGTAGTTCTCCGGCGCCCAGTTGCCGATCCGGATCGGCGCGTCCTCCCGGACCGTGTCGGGCGTGGCGCCGTGCTCCACGGCCGCGAGGTACACGAAGGGCTTGAACGAGGAGCCGGGCTGACGCTTGGCGGTCGTGGCCCGGTTGAACTGGCTCTGCGCGTAGTCGCGGCCGCCGATCAGGGCGCGGATGGCGCCGTCCGGCCGCATCGAGACCAGCGCCCCCTGGCTGACGTTGTAGCGCGTGCCCTTGGCGTTGAGCTCGTCGGTGAGCGCCTTCTCGGCCGCCGCCTGGAGGCTCGGATCGACCGTGGTCTGGACCGTGATGTCGGTGTCGAACTTGCCGACGTAATCGTCGAGCACGTCCATCACGAGGTCGGCGACGTAGTTGGCCGACCCGCCGCCGCGGGCGTTGGCGGGCTTCGCCGGCTGGGCGAGCGCCACCTTGACGTCCTGCGCCGACGCGAAGCCCAGCTCCTGCATGGCGGCGAGCACCTGCGCGGCGCGGGCCTGGGCAGCCGGGAGGTTGCGGTTCGGGGCAAGGCGCGAGGGCGCCTGCACGAGGCCGCCGAGCATCGCGGCCTGCGCGAGGCTCACCTCCTTGGCAGGCTTGCCGAAATAGCGCTGCGCCGCCGCCTCGACGCCGTAGGCGCCGGCGCCGAAATAGACGCGGTTCAGGTAGAGTTCGAGGATCTCGTCCTTCGTGTACTTGTGCTCGAGCCAGAGCGCGAGGATCGCCTCCTGGATCTTGCGCGAGGCCGAGCGCTCCGGGGTCAGGAACAGGTTCTTGGCGAGCTGCTGGGTGAGGGTCGAGCCGCCCTGCGCCACGCCGCGCCGGGTCAGGTTCTGGCCGATGGCCCGCATGATACCGACCGGGTCGACGCCGAAATGCTGGTAGAAGCGCCGATCCTCGATCGCCACGAAGGCGCGCGGCAGGTAGGGCGGCAGCTCCTTGATCGACACGACGCGGCCGCCGGTCTCGCCGCGGTTGGCGAGCAGGGAGCCGTCGCTCGCCAGGATCGCGATGTTGGGCGGACGCTTCGGCACCGCGAGCTGGTCGATCGGTGGCAGCTGCGAGGCGTGGTAAGCGATGAGCCCCGCGAGCCCGATCACCCCCCAGAGGCCGAGGACGACGCAGCCGTAGACGATGCGGCCGAGCCAGGAACGCCGGCGTCGGCCGCGACCCGAGGCCTTCGCCCGCCCCGTTGTCCGCGCCGGCGCCTTGCTCGGCTGCCGCGCTCCGCCGCCCGATCGCTTCGCCACGCCGTCTCCTGCCCCGGGGCGGTCCTCACGGGTCAGGCGCAGGTCGAGTTCGCCGCGATCCCGCGCGCGCCCTTCGGGCACGTCGAAGTTCGGCTCAATCCTGCCCCGACCCTTGGCCATGCATCCCGTTCTCGAATGTTCCGCCGCGATGCGCGACCGTCAGGCACGCCGCAGGACGGTTTCCGCACGCCAAATGCGGCGGTTTCGCGCCCCGTCCGGCAACGACACCGGGGCCGGCACCGCCGGCGATCCTTGTCGAAACCGTTTGTGACCGCTTCGCGGTACGGTGCGGAAAAAGGCTGGCCAATCCGTTAAGGACCGCGCCGGACGGTCGGGATCGAGCCCGGCCACCGCGTGTTGGGACGACGCTGCCCTAGCGCGCGGCGCCCTGAAGCTCGCCCGTGCTCGCCAGGATCGTCTCCTGCAGCGCGGTCGCCGCCGCGTGGTGGCGACCCGGGCCGAGCACGACGAACTCGACCGCGCCGAGCGGCGGCAGGCCGGCCGCCTCGGAGATCGCGGCGAGGCCCGGCGGCAGGATCTTGGCCGAATGCGGCGCGATGCCCAGGCCCGCCTCGACGGCGGCCCGCAGCCCCATCAGGCTTCCGCTGGTGCAGGCCACCCGCCAGGACCGGCCCACTGCCTCGAGGGCGTCGAGCGCCAAGGTGCGGGTCATCGACGGTGGCGGGTAGAGCACGAGGGGCAAGGGCTTGGCCGGATCCGGCACGAGGCCGGGCCGGCCCGTCCAGATCAGATCCTCCGCCCAGGCCAAGGTCCCGCGCGGGTCGCCGCGCCGCCGCTTGCAGAAGATCACGTCGAGCTCGCCCGCATCGTAGCCCTGGTAGAGGGCGCGGCTCAGCCCGACCGTGATCTGCAGATCGACCGCGTCGTGCCGATCGGCGAAGCGGGCCAGGACCTGTGCCAGGGTCGACAGGGTGTAGTCCTCGGAGACGCCGAGCCGGATGCGGCCGCGCAGGCCTTCCGGCGAGAAGAAGGCGCGCAGCCGGTCCTGCGCGTCCACCACGTCGCGGGCGAAGCCGATCATGGCCTGACCGTCCGGCGTGGGCGCGACCCGGTGGGTGTCCCGCGTCAGGAGCGCGCGACCGAGCGCCTGCTCTAGCCGGGCGATGTGCCCGCTCACCGTGGATTGCCGCAGACCGAGAGCCTGCGCCGCGGCGGTGAAGCTGCGGCTCTCGACGACGGCCAGGAACGAGCGCAGCAGCTCGATGTTCGGGTTGCCTATCATGAGTCACGATAACCGATATCGGTAACCTGCGGGCGCCGCGCAGCGTTAGGGTTCGGGACAACCCCGTCCCAGAGCCGCGCCGCGAAGCCTTGCCCGATGTCCGCACCCGTTATCGTGACCACGCTGTTCGTCGGCGGCCTCATGGCGATCCCGACGCTCGGGAAATGGGCGACGCAGGTCACAGAGGTGCTCGCCTCCCTGCTGGCGATCGCCACCGTGCTGGTCGCGATCCTGTATCTCTGCGATCGCTGGCCCGACTACTTCGCCAATCCGCGGATGCCGGTCGGCCTGACGGCGACGCCCTTCGCCGACTGAGACGATGAGTCGTCCCGCGCGAGCTCGGAGACCGGGGAGCGATCCCTTCGCCGGCGCCGCCCTGGCGTTCGTCGCCGGCTTCGTCGACGCTGCGGCCTTCATCGCCCTGACCGGCCTCTTCACCGCTCATGTCACCGGCAACTTCGTCCTGATCGGCGCCGAGCTGGTCGCGAGCTCCAGCGGCGTGGTGGCCAAGCTCCTGGCGCTGCCCGTCTTCGTCGGAGCGGTGGCGGGGGCGCGGGTCCTGGCCCTGGCGCTGGAGCGGCGGGCTTTCGACCCCCTGCCCTGGCTCCTCGCCGTGGAGGTGACCCTGCTCGCGGGATTCGGGCTGTGTGGCACCGTGTGGTCGCCCCTCGGCGGAGCGGACAGTGCCGCTTCCATCGCCGTCGGCATGCTCGCGGTCGCGGCCATGGGGTTACAGAACGCCATCGGCCGCCTGTCTCTCGGCCATCTCGCCCCCACCACGGTCATGACGGTGAGCGTCAGCCAGGCCGTCATCGACGCGACCGACCTCGTCCTGGGACGCGGCCCACAGCGCGATCAGACCCGGGAGAGGTTCCTGCGCGTGCTTCCGGCGATCGCGGCCTTCGCCGCGGGCGCGCTGTTCGGCGCCTTCGGGATCGCCCATCTCGCCTTCGGCAGCATCGTCCTGCCGCTCGGCGTTCTGACGGCCCTGATCGTCCTGGCCGCGGCGCCAGGAGACGCCGGCGCCGGGCCGTGAGGAGCCGCGCCGCGCGGCGCTCGGGCGGCGACCGCCGTCACCGCTCGGCCGGCGGTTCGGGCGATGGCTTACCCAGCACCCGTCGCGCCTCGGCGAGCAGCACGGGATGGCGGGCCGCCTGCGGACCGGAATCCGGCGTCTCGCGGCCGAGCCGGGCGATGCGCGCCCCGAACAGGCGCCGGCGCAGACCGAACCGGCGGACGCTCATCAACAGCGCCTGAAGCACGAGGCGGACCGCCTCGGTCCGCTCGCGCTCCTCCACGATCGCCGCCGCGAGAGCGGCCTCGCGCCGGAGCGCGGCTTCGAGCTCCTCCCGGACGGCGGCGCGGGCCGCCTCGTCCTTGCGCGCCGCGTCGAGCTGGATCCGGCATTCCTGGAGTGCGCTGAGCAGCAGAAGCTCCTGCGCGGACGCATCCCTCATCAAGGCCTCCCGGGGCGCCGTCTCCCGTCCGACGACGGGGCGTTCCGCCCGATCACCGTCGCGCCGGCCGCGGACCGGCCCGCGCGCATCCTTGTGCGACGCCATAGCGAGCGCGGCCGCTGGCCGGAAGCCGCCGACCGGATTATTCGGCACCCGCACCGCGAACCACGGGGGAATCGGGGACGTGCAGATTCGGATCGCTCTGGCCTTCGGGGCCATCACGCTGGGAGGCGGCGCGCTGGCACCCGCCCCGGCCCAGGCCTACCAGCTCGACACGGTGAACCTGGTCGGCTGCGCGCAGGAGGGCGGCGTCTGCCGGATGCCCTATCCCACCAACGTCTATTACGGCGTGCCCGGCCGGACGAACGGCCGGCCGTTCCCGCAGGGCGGCGTCGTGCCCTGCAACACCCAGACCTTCGGCGATCCGGCGCCGGGCCAGGCGAAGAGCTGCTGGTACGCTCCGCGGATCAACGCGGGCGGCGGTGGGGGCTACGGCGGCGGCTACGGCGGTGGCGGCGGGGGTGCCTACGGCGGCGGGGGCGGCTACCGGAATGACGGCTACGACGACCGGCGCGACGCCTACCGCGACCGCCGCGACTACGACCGCCCGCCGCCGCGCCGCTCCTACGACGACGATTACGGGCCGGGGCCACGCCGCTACCGGGGTGATCCCGACGAGTACTGATCTCGGTCGAGCAGGGCAGGCACGGGAACGTATTTGCCCTGTTAACCGCGATCCGGCATCGTCCGGCTCCGCGGAGCCACGAGACGGGACGGAGGAGCTGATGACGGAGAATCGCCGCGGCACCTTCCGGAAGAACGCCTTCACGTTCGGCGCCGTGCTGCTCGACGGCGGCGAGGTGAGCTGCCTGGTCTGGGACGCCACCGACGTCGGCGCGCAGATCGAGGTCGAGGACGATCAGGCCGTGCCGGACCGCTTCGCGCTTCGTGTCAGCACGGGCACCGAACCGCGCCCGGCCACCGTGGCGTGGCGGCGCAGCCGGCGGATCGGTATCGCCTTCGACGGCTGAGGTCCCTCAGGTCGCCTGCAGGGCCGGGCTCGGCTTAGGCCCGGACCCGGCCAGCCGGAACCGGCGCGGCCGGACGAACAGCAGGTCGAGCGCCGTTCCGCGGACCAGCCGCTCCAGCATGAGCGGCAGGACAACCGCCATCGCCATGACGGTCAGGCTGGCGAGGCCGATATCGGCGATCGCGCCGGTGCGCACGAGGATCTCCCGGGTCGCCGCCATCGGCAGCGAGAAGGCGAGGTAGATCACGATCGAGCGCTGGCCGCAGGTCCGGACCGCCTCGGCGACCGGACCGCCGGCGCGGCCGATGAGAGCCGCCGCCACCAAGATCGCGAGGGCACCGGCCCCGCCGAGGGCGAGGCTCACCAGCGGCAGGCTGGCGAGGGTCGGATGATCCGGCAGGCCCGACGGGGTCAGCGCGAGCCAGCCTTCCAGGACCGCCCAGGCGCCGAGGCCGCAGAGGGCGAGCGGGACGCGGCGGCGCGCCGCGTCGGCGAGCGCGAAGATCCGCCCGGCGAACAGGTAGCCCGCGACGAAGTAGACGTAGCGGGCGCAGAACTCCTCGATCAGGGTCGACTCGCTGCGGATGTCGGCGATCTGCAGCAGGGCGGCGCCGGCGAGGAGCACGCCGCCGGGCACGCGGCGCAGGGCCTTGGTGACCACCGAGAACACCGCCAGCAGGTAGATGAACCAGAGGCTGGAATAGGGCTCGATCAGCGCGTGGGCGAGATGCGCCGCGAAGGCCGCGGGACCGGCATCGCCGACGATCTTGCCGTACTTGGCGACCGACTGGATCACCAGCCAGAGCAGGTAGAAATAGGCGAAGTGGACGACCCGGCGGTCGGAGAACAGGCGCCAGTCGCGGTCGATCACCCGCCCGACGAACAGTCCGGAGAGCAGGAAGAAGTCCGGGATGCGGAACGGCTTCGCGAAGGCGACGATCGGGTGGAGGAAGCCCTCGCCGCCCATGGCCTCGCCGGTGCCGATGACCGAATGCATCATGACGACCAGGAGGATGCAGATCCCCTTGGCGATATCGACCCAGGCGAGTCGATCCCCCGTATCCCCGACCCCGGCCATCGTCCGAACCCTCGCGATCGGGGCGATCCTGGACCGGTTCGGGTTGACGGCAAGGAACGGGGCGGCGGCCACCTGCGGATGTGACGAACGCCCGGTAAACGCCGGCCGGGCAGGTGTCAGATCTTGCGGCGCGCCGACTTCCGCTCGCGGGTCATGCGCGTGGCGGCGTGGAAATCGTCGGGCTTGCCGCGGACCCAGACGAGGAAGCGCGCGATCTCCGGATCGGCGCGCAGGGCCTCGACGTCGGCGAGGCGCTTGGCGATCTCCGCCTCGCTGTAGCGGGCGTGGATCGCCGAGTGGCAGATCTGGTGCAGCCGGACCGTGCCGCGATGGGTCCCGCCCTTCAGCTTCGGCGTGAGGTGATGGAGGCTGGAGCGGGCGCGGCGCGGGATCGGGCGCTCGCAGAGGGGGCAGACCGGGTCCGGCGGGCCCGGGACGCCCGGCGCGTCCGGATCCTCGGCGCTCCAGCGCTGCGAGCGCCGTCCGACCACGCGAGCCTCCCTCTCCTACCCCTGCTGGTCCACCGGCTGCGGGCAAGCCGGACCGACGCCCTGTCCGAACAGCGCTTCGGCCTCGCGATCCCGGCTCCCCAGGATGGAGACGTGGTCCCCCGGGATCACGTCGATCCGCGCCCGCGGGCCGGCCGCCTCGGCGAGGTTCCGCGCCAGCTTGGCCGGCACCACCGTGTCGTCGCGGCCCTGCACGATCAGCACGGGCGCCGACCCGTCGCGGATGCGCAGGTCCGAGCGGTACGTGTCGCGCAGGAGCCAGATCGGGGCTAGCGGGACATGCAGCCGCACGGTGTGGGTCATCGAGTCGAACGGCGCCTCCAGGTACAGGCCGATCGTCGGCACCCGTTCGGCGACGGCCACGGCCACGGCGGCCCCGAGGGAGTGTCCGTGGAGGAGGATCGGCGCGTCGGGCGCCCGCGCCCGCGCGGCCTCGACGGCCGCCAGCCCGTCGCGGATCAGCCCGTCCTCGCTGGGGCTGCCGGTGGAGCCGGGATAGCCGCGATAGGCCACAGTGAGCACGCCCCAGCCGCGCGCCCGCCAGGGCTCCGCGGCGAAGCGGGCCGCGTGCGGCTCGGGGCGGGACCCGTTGCCGTGGAAGCTCACGACGACGCCGCAGCCCGGCCGCGGAGGCCGCCACAGGCCGTGCAGGGTCTCGCCGTCGGGGGTCGCGACCGTGATCGTCGCGAGGCCCGGCGGGATCGTCCACGGGTTCTGCGGCCCGAAGGCGCCCGGATAGAGGAACCGGCGCTGCCCGAGCGCGAGCGCGGCGCAGGCCAGCCCGCAGAGGAGGAGCGCGGCGAGCAGGAGGCCGGCGATGAGGCGCATTGCGGTGCGATTGCGGCGGGGGAGAACGCGTGCGTTCGGACGAACGGTTTCGGGGATGTGTTTTCTAGGGCGGCCGGTCAGCATTGACAAAGCCGTCCGCGGGCCCGAGTCTGGAACCGTTCCGAGGGGGGCCCTGAAGAGGGCTGAGATTGGGCACGCTGCCCTGACCCTTGAACCTGATCCGGCTCATACCGGCGGAGGGACGGGAACCTGCGGTCGCATCTCGCGCGACCTCATCTCATCTCGGCCATCGCGTGGACCGGACCGCTCCAGCACGAGGAGAGGCCCACGATGAACGCACCCGTTCTCCCGAAGGACGTGAAAGGCAGCCCCGAGACCGTGACCACGGGTCCGGTCACCGGATCGCGCAAGGCGTACGCGAACCCGGCCGGGCGGCCGGACATCCGCGTCCCCTATCGCGAGATCGTCCTCTCCGATCCGAAGGAGGAAGCGGTGCGGGTCTACGACCCGTCGGGCCCCTACACCGAGACCGATGCCCGCATCGACCTCAATGCCGGCCTCCCCGGCGTGCGCGAGCCCTGGGTCGCCGCCCGCGGCTACGCGGCCGTCGCGCCGCGCGCGGTGAAGCCCGAGGATAACGGATTCGCGGGCGACAAGCTCGTGGCCCCCTGCCCCGCCGAGCGGACCATCCGCAAGGCGGCCCCGGGCCAGATGGTGACCCAGTACGAGTTCGCCCGCGCGGGGATCATCACCGAGGAGATGATCTACGTCGCCCACCGCGAGAACGTCTGCCGGGAGGCCATGCTCGCGGGCGCCGAGGCCGCGCTCGCGGACGGCCAGAGCTTCGGGGCCTCGGTCCCGCCCTTCATCACCCCGGAATTCGTCCGCGACGAGATCGCCCGCGGCCGGGCGATCATCCCGGCCAACATCAACCACACCGAGCTGGAGCCGATGGCGATCGGCCGGAACTTCCTGGTCAAGATCAACGCCAACATCGGCAACTCCGCCGTGACCTCCTCGGCCGCCGACGAGGTCGAGAAGCTCGTCTGGTCGATCCGCTGGGGCGCCGACACGGTCATGGACCTGTCCACCGGCCGCAACATCCACAACATCCGCTCGTGGATCATCCGCAACAGCCCGGTCCCGATCGGCACGGTGCCGATCTACCAGGCGCTGGAGAAGGTCGGCGGCGACCCGCTCAAGCTCGACTGGGAGGTCTTCAAGGACACGCTGATCGAGCAGGCCGAGCAGGGCATCGACTACTTCACGATCCATGCCGGCGTGCGGCTCGCCCACGTGCCGCTGACCGCCCGGCGCGTCACCGGCATCGTCTCCCGCGGAGGCTCGATCATGGCGCGCTGGTGCCTGGCCGGGCACCGGGAATCGTTCCTCTACGAGCGGTTCGACGAGATCTGCGACATCATGCGGGCCTACGACGTCTCGTTCTCGCTGGGCGACGGCCTGCGCCCGGGCTCGATCGCCGACGCCAACGACGCCGCGCAGTTCGGCGAGCTGGAGACGCTCGGCGAGCTGACCAAGGTCGCCTGGGACAAGGGCTGCCAGGTGATGATCGAAGGCCCCGGCCACGTGCCGATGCACAAGATCAAGGTCAACATGGAGAAGCAGCTGAAGGAGTGCGGCGAGGCGCCGTTCTACACCCTCGGCCCGCTGACCACCGACATCGCCCCGGGCTACGACCACATCACCTCGGGCATCGGCGCCGCCATGATCGGCTGGTTCGGCACCGCGATGCTCTGCTACGTCACCCCGAAGGAGCATCTCGGCCTGCCGGACCGGGACGACGTGAAGACCGGCGTCATCACCTACAAGATCGCCGCCCACGCCGCCGACCTCGCCAAGGGGCATCCCGCCGCGCAGCTCCGGGACGACGCGCTCAGCCGCGCCCGGTTCGACTTCCGCTGGGAGGACCAGTTCAACCTGGGCCTCGATCCGGATACCGCCCGGCGCTTCCACGACGAGACCCTGCCGAAGGACGCCCACAAGGTCGCGCATTTCTGCTCGATGTGCGGGCCGAAATTCTGCTCGATGAAGATCACGCAGGACCTGCGCGCCGAGGTGCTGGCGATGGAGGAGGCCGGCGAAGTCGTGGGCGCGGCGCCCGCGATGTCGAAGGCCGAGGCCGAGGCCGGCATGCGGGCGAAGTCGCAGGAGTTCCTGGCCGAGGGCGGCAAGCTCTACGTCGACGCCGCCGAGTGAGACGGGCGCGCGCCCGGTCCGCTCAGGATTCGGGCGCGCCGCAGCCCCGCCCCGGCGTTCCGCCGTGCGGGGCCTCGATATCGAGAATGTCGCCTGGGCGGGCGCCGTAGGCATCGTGCAGCGCCGCGAGCATCAGATCCGCGGCGATGCCCGTGTCGGGCGGCGATCCCAGCTCCACGAGGCGCGCGAAGTTCTCCGCCGGGTCCGCCTGGACGTATCCGAGCGCCGCCAGAGCCTGCCGTGCCGTCGCATCCAGCCGCAGGCGCCTTCGGCCGGGTGGCCCGTAGGCGCCCGACGCGGCCTCGCAGAACATCCGCGTATCCCGATCCTGGAAGATGCACTGGACGTAGCGCTGCGCCTGTCCGTGCGGCGCGACGACGATGAAGCGGTCGCGCGAGACGTCGACCGGCCCGCGCCTGTGGATGGCGTCGAGACGCTCCGCGACGGCGCAGCGGTGCTCGCGGATGAACGGCGCGCGCGTACCCGGATCGCCAGCCGCGGCCGGCGCGGCGAGCGCGGGACTGGTCGCCAAGACGAGCATCGCCGAGATCCTGTACATCGCGTGCTCCACGCTGCGCGGGGCGGGCCGCAGTCCCGTCGCGGGAAGACGAACCGGCTGGGCGCCGAGTCGACCCAGGAGAAAATTCAGCACGGATTTGTGTCGCGCAGGTAACGCGATGTTCATCGCATCTCCGATTCCGCCACATCATCCGGTGGACCGGCGGTCGCCATTAAGGAACGATTAGGCAGGACCGCGCCTCAATCCTTCGATCACAGGATCGCAGGAGACCGGCGATGGAGATCCGAACGCTGACATCCACGACGCCGGGGCCGCAGGGCCTCGACGCGCTCGGAGCGACGGCCGCCGCCGCCGTGACCCAGCAGGCGCCCGAGCCCGAGACGTCCGCCAAGCCGCTCGAGCCCGCGGTGAAGCTCGACATCGGCACGAACGGCGGCAAGGCGCGGTACATCCAGGATCCGGACACCAGCTCGATCGTGTTCCAGGTGGTCGATCCGTCGTCCGGCAACGTGATCGACCAGCTCCCGAGCGAGACCGCCCTGCGCAATCGCGCCTACGATTCCGCCCGCAGCACGCAGGGTTCGCAGAGCGGCAGCCTCTCCCGCGTCGCCTGAGCGGAGTCGCTCAGGCGCGCAGCCGGCGGACCGAGTCATCGACCGGCGGCGCGGCCAGGCCGAACTGCGCCAGCGGCAGGATCTCCACCGGCGCGTCCCGCCGCGCGACGAGCACGCTGTTCTCGGCGACCGTCGTCCAAGTGCCGTGATCCCGGTCGAGCGGCTCCGAGGCGACGACCACGCCGCCCTCCGAAGCGCGGTAGTAGAGCGAGTTCGCCTTGTCGTTCGCGGCGTAGCGGAACGCGTAGAGATCGCGCCCGTCGGCCAGCGCCGCGGTGAACCGGAACGGATGCGGCCCGGCGAGATCCGTGAGGCGCGCGAGCGCGCGCGCCGTCGCCTCGACAGGATCGCGGCGCGGCCCCGGTCCCATCAGGCCGCAGCCCAGAAGCCCGAGGAAGATCGCTTCGGAATCGGTGGTCCCCGCGCGCGACGGGTACAGCTCGTCCGGGATCAGCGCCTCGACCGGGCGCCGCAGGCGGCTCCAGTCGCCGATATAGCCGTTGTGCATGAACAGCCACGGGCCGCAGGCGAAGGGATGGCAGTTCGGCCGGGTGATCGGCGTGCCGGTCGCGGCGCGCACGTGCGCGAAGAACAGGTGCGAGTGCAAGTGCCGGCACAGGTAGCGCAGGTTGTCGTCCGACCAGGCGGGCTGGACCTCGCGGTACCGGCCGGGCTCCGGGTGATCGCCGTACCAGCCGAGCCCGAACCCGTCGCCGTTGGTCGCCGCGGTCGATTCGAGCGCCGCGATGCTCTGCGAGACGAGGCTGTGGGACGGCTCGGTGACGTAGTGCTCCAGCGGGATGGTGCGTCCCGCATAGGCGATCCAGCGGCACATCGACGGGCTTCTCCGGGTGTCTGTCGACCGGCTGATCCGGGACGATCGTGGACAAAGCGCGGCACCTTGAGCGCGCGGTCGATCACGATCCGTCGCGAAAGGCGTGCCGCGGCCCGTCTCAGACGCCGTGCGTCTGGAGCCAGCTCTCCAGGAGGGCCACCTGCCAGAGCTTCGAGTTGCCCTTGGGCGTCAGCGTGCCGTCGGGATCGGCGAGCAGATGATCGACGTAGGCGCGGTTGAAGATGCCACGCGCGCGCGCCTCGGGCCGGTCCAGCACGTCGCGGACGTAGTCGAGGAACGTGCCGCGGATGTGCTTCAGCGCCGGAACGGGGAAATACCCCTTCTCGCGGTCGATCACCTCGGCCGGGACGATCGTCCGCGCGGCCTCCTTGAGGATGTACTTGCCGCCGTCCCGGACCTTGAGCTCCGCCGGGATGCGGGCCGCCAGCTCGACGAGGTCATGGTCGAGGAACGGCACCCGCGCCTCGAGGCCGCAGGCCATCGTCATGTTGTCGACCCGCTTGACCGGATCGTCGACCATCATGACCTCTTGGTCGAGTTGCAGAGTCTTGTCGATGGCGCTGTCGCTCCGCGAGTTCGCGAAGAAGGTCGCGATGTAGTCGGTGCTGTGGTCGCCGCCGACCATGTCGGGCGTCAGGGCCTCCCGCATCTCGGCATGGTCGCGGTCGAAATACGCTTTCGCGTAGTCGGCGACCGGGTCCGTCGAGCCCATCAGCTTCGGATACCAGTGATAGCCGCCGAACACTTCGTCGGCGCCCTGCCCGCTCTGGATCACCGTCACGTGCTTGGCGACCTCCTGCGAGAGCAGGAGGAAGGCCACCGCGTCGTGGCTCATCTGCGGCTCCGACATCGCCGCGATGGCCGCGGGCAGTGCCTCCAGCGTCCGGGTGCCGTCGACCGCGAGCTTCGTGTGGTCGGTGGCGAAGGTCTCGGCGATGATGTCGGAGTACCTGAACTCGTCGCCCTCCACGCCGTTCACCGCGTCGAAGCCCACCGAGAAGGTCTTCAGTCCGCGCTGCCCGCCGCGCGCCAGCAGGGCAACGAGCAGCGAGCTGTCCAGGCCGCCCGAGAGAAGGACACCCGTCGGGACGTCGGCGACCTGACGGCGCTCGACGGCGGTGCCGAGGGCCTCGAGGACGGCCTCGCGCCAGTCCGCCTCGGTCCGGCCACGGTCGGCCGCGCGGGGGCCGATCGCCAGGGTCCAGTAGGTCGACGCGTGCCGCGTCCCGTCCCGCTCGATCGTCAGGATCGTCGCCGGTGGCAGCTTGCGCACGCCCTTGAGGATGGTGAGCGGGGCCGGGACGCCCGCGTGCCAGCTCATGTAGTGGTGGAGCGCGACCGGATCGACCGCGGTATCGACGTCTCCGGCGGCGAGCAGGGCCGGGAGCGACGAGGCGAAGCGGAAGCGGCCCTTCGACTCGCTGTAATAGAGCGGCTTCACGCCGAGCCGGTCGCGCGCCAGCACGACTCGCCCGGAATCCCGCTCCAGGATCGCGAAGGCGAACATGCCGGCGAAGCGCTCGACGCAGGCAGGTCCCCAGGCGTGGAAGGCCTTGAGCACCACTTCGGTGTCGCTCGTCGAGAAGAACGCGTAGCCCTTCGCCTCGAGTTCGGCGCGCAGCGCGCGGAAATTGTAGATGCAGCCGTTGAACACGATCGCGAGCCCGAGGGCAGGATCGATCATGGGCTGCTGCCCGGCCTCGGACAGGTCGATGATCTTGAGCCTGCGATGGCCGAAAACGACCCGGCCGGAACCGAAGAGCCCCGCTGCGTCGGGCCCGCGCGGCCGCAGAGATCCCATCATCGCGTCGACGGCGGCGGGGTCCGCCGGCCGGTCGAAGCAGATCTCGCCGCAGATTCCGCACATGGTGTCAGCAGGGTCTCGGTCCGGCGCCACGCGCGCTTCTTGGAGCGAAACGGCTCGCGCGCCGCGGCGTTCCGCCGACCCGGCCGGGACGCCGCGCCGGGCTCACGCGGGGCCGCCCAGGGATCACGACCATGAGATGCCGGACCCGTTTGACGCCATCGCCGTGGAACTGCTAGACCATGGCCGTACATGAGCGCACGGCGCCGTTCGGAGTTCGCGCTCCGCGACAGACCTTATCCGTGCCGACCATGTCGGCGGGCGTAGTTCAGTGGTAGAACGTCAGCTTCCCAAGCTGAATGTCGTCGGTTCGATCCCGATCGCCCGCTCCAATCCTCATAAGCACTTCGTAGGGGACCGTGGTACGCTGACAGGCGAGCGTACCACCAGCGTACCACCGTCAGCCGAATCAACGCTCGCTTCCGCGTTGTCCGAGCGCACGCGAACTGCCACGCTGCCGGGACGACGACCCTCACCTGACTTGGCCGGTATTTTGGCCCGGGCCGAGTGGGAGGCTACTGCATGGTAGCGGCCATGGGTAGCCGGAAGGCCAGATCTGGGAAGCTGACAGGCGCAGGTGGCCGATAGCCAAGCGACGAGCGCGGTCGGACGCGGTTGTAGGTGGATTGCCACAGACCAATCACGACCTGCGCCTCCTTCAGCGAGTCGAAGATCTCTTGGCGTAGGCACTCGTCGCGCAGCCTACCGTTGAAGCTCTCACAGTAGACGTTCTCCCACGGCGATCCCGGTGCGATGTACTGGATCTGCGAGCCAGCTTTGGCGACCCACTGGCGCAGCGCCTTCGAGATCATCTCGGGGCCGCTATCGCAGCGGATGTGCTCCGGGATGCCGTGCAGGCACATGGCGTCGGCCAGTGCCTCGATCACACCGAGGCTGTTGATCCGCCGCGCCACCTTCAGCGCGAGGCACGCCCGGCTGTGCTCGTCGATCAGCGTCAGGATGGGCAAGGTCCGGCCGTCGTGCGTCTGGGCCTGCACGAAGTCGAAGCTCCAGACGTGGTTGCGGCGGAGCGGGCGCAGCCGTTTGCCCGAGCCGTCGTTCAGCCAAAGCCGGCCGCGCGGCCGATGCTTCTGCGGGACCTTCAGCCCCTCGCGACGCCAGATGCCCTCATCCTGAGGTTCTCGAAGGATGAACCCGGTCCTTGCCCACCTGCCACCCTGCCGCCTGCAGCAGCGCGGTGACGCGGCGATAGCCATAGCGCCCGTACTCGGACGCCAGGGCGATGATGGCGCGGGTCAGCTCATCCTCGTCCGCCAACAAGGTCGGCACGTAGCGTTGCGTGCCGCGGTGCTGACCGACGATCCGGCAGGCGTGACGTTCGGAAGAGACCGTACTTCTCCCGGATCCCGTCCACCGCCTGCCGGCGTCGCTCGGGGGCTACAAGTTTCCCGAGGCGACGTCCGCCAGCACCTGATCCTCCAAGGATAGATCGGCTACCAGCCGCCGCAGCCGCGCGTTCTCGCGCTCCAGGCTCTTCATCTTCCTGGCCTGATCGACTTGGAGACCGCCGTACTCCTTGCGCCAGCGGTAATAGCTCTGCTCGGAGATCTCCGCCTCCTTGCACGCCAGCGCCAAGCTCTTGCCCTGGGTCGTCTGCACCTCGATCTGGCGCAGCTTCAGCACCACCTGCTCCGCACTCGTCTTCTGGCCTCGCCCCATGTTCAACTCCCTCGGTCCCAACTGATCCTCTCAATCAGGCCGGTCCAAAGCCAGCCGGTCAGGTCAGTCCAACCGGCAGGCTTCGCTTGGATTCATAGACGTTCGGCCGGGAGATCTGGCCGGCTACCGGGACGTCATGAGGCGCCATATCGGACCCGCCGCCGGCAGGCTCGTCGCGTCCGGCCGGTTCAGAACGTTCCGGGCCATGGAGACGGCTGTCGTGCTGTTTCAGGACCCCGCCCTCAGAACGGGGCGGAACCAGATCCACCTTTGCGAGGTCGATGCCGCCAGCTTCAGGGGGTTTGGCCGAGAATTGGACGCCCTCACCGACAGCGATGCCCCGGAAGGCGGCTTCGCGGGTGTCTTCGCGGATCTCGCTCCGATGCGCACGATCCCCCGGTAAACCTTCAATGACATAGTGGTGGAGGCCGACCTGAGTCTTGCGCGGCAAGCCGCCGGTTCAAGGAGTTGGTGAGAGCCGCAGAGTGGCCGAGGTGGGTGGTTTCCGGAATGTCAGCTTTCTGACGCGGATCTGGAAAAGCTGCCGCTGCACGGGGCGGACCTCAGCCATCGGCCGTCGTTCGCTGGCTCAGGTGAGGGCTGCGAGCTTCAGCGCATGGTCTCGGATGTCCGGTGGCCATGCCGTCATGCGCGCGGCAAAGCCGTTGGCATCCCCGGCGAAAAGCGCCCGGATCACCTCCTCAAACCCGGGCAGATCGCCAGCCAACGCCGAAAGGAAGCGGTAGGCGGCCTCTCTCGCGGCCTTCATCAGGGTCTGCCTACCATCTGCCCGCCGCGCTTCATCAACGAGGCGCCGCAACGCTTGCGATGCACCTCCTGGCTGGGATGCAAGCCACTCCCACTGACGGGGAAGCAGCGTCACCTCGCGGGCGATGACCCCGAGTTTCGGGCGACCTCGGCTTCTTGGCGCACCATCAGGATCCGTTCGGCCCTCAACGGTGCTCGTAGCGTCTCCCGCATTCGCGGGTTCGGCGAACTGTGCGGTGATGTCCGCCTCTGTTCCGCGCAGATCGAGGTCGATGACGGAGCCCGACCTGTCGTCGAAGGTCAGGATCGGATCGCCTTCTTCCGCCGCCCGCGCTTTCACGGCGAGAGCCACGTCGATCAAGCGACCGCTGGCGAGCCGCTGCACACCCGCGAACGCGGTGAACGTCCTGATTGGGTCTTCAGGCATGGCGCCTCCATCCTCTCCACCTTAGCCGGATCGACCACTTGATGTCAATTTTACCCGGGTGATATTGCGTCACCGGGGTGCCTTCGATAGCGTCGCCGCCAAGCTGTGAGGGCACATGATGAGAATGGAAGACCGAAAGGCGGCCGTGAGCGCCTACAAGAAGCGAGACGTCGACAGCGGCATCTACGCTGTCCACTGCATGGCCTCCGGTGAGGTTTGGGTCGGCGGCGCGCCCGACCTGTCCAAGATCCAGAACCGCCTCTGGTTCACGCTCCGGCAGGGCACGAACACGCACCGTTCGCTCCAGACCGCGTGGAATGCGCATGGAGCCGAGGCGTTCAGCTTCGAGATCGTCGAGCGGTTGGACGCTGAAGAGATCGCGTACGTCCGTGACCGGGTGATGAGGGAGCGCCTTATCCAGTGGGCGGAGCAACTCCGGGCCGTCCGGATATGAGCTCGGAACTTAGGTCAGCCAATGTGGCGGCCAACGGCATCACCCTGGCCTACGACAGCTTCGGCGACGGGGCGGCTGACACGATCCTCCTGATCGCTGGGCTCGGTACGCAGATGATCCGCTGGACGGACGCCTTCTGCCTTGAGTTGGTGACGCGCGGCTTCCGCGTCGTGCGGTTCGATAACCGGGACACGGGACGCTCAACCCACTTCGCTGAGCATGGCGCGATGGACTTTGCGACCTTGGCCTCGGCGCTCACTGAGGGACGGCGGCCGGAACTCGCCTACACGCTCGACGACATGGCCTCGGACGCGCTCGGTCTGCTCGATGCCCTGTCCATCCGCCGAGCCCACATTGTCGGCCGCTCGATGGGCGGCATGATCGCCCAGATCCTGGCGAGCGAGCACCCGTCTCGTGTGCTCTCGGTCGCCTCAATCATGTCGACCACGGGAAATCCGGACCTGCCGCCGGCAGGGCCTGACGTCATGACGATGTTGATGCGCCCCGCCCCCGATCCCGCCTTGGACGAGGCTGGTTTCCTCGATCACGGCGTTGCCTTCGCGCGGCGCATTGCGGGTACGGCACATCCATTCGACGAAGAGGCCCACCGTGCTCTCCTCTGGGAGGAAGTTCGGCGAGGCCGTGCGCCGGGTGGGTTCGGACGCCAGATCGCAGCGGTTGGATTAGCTGGCGACCGCCGGTCACGGCTCGCCGCGATCACGGCGCCCACCCTTGTTGTTCATGGGACAGAGGATCCTCTGTTTCCGCCTGCCTGCGGCGAGGACACCGCGGCCGCGATCCCGAATGCGGAGATGATGTTGATCCCCGGGATGGGGCACGATCTGCCGCCATTCCTGTACCGGACCATTGCCGATGCAATTGAGCGAACCGCTTGCCGTTCAAGCATCTCGATTTCGGGACTGTAGAAGGGCCTGCATCCACAGGTTCAAGCGACCGCTTTTAAGAAGGCTGTTGTGCCGTCCCTTTGGCGATAGTGGGTCGATAGCCGGCCGTCCACTTATTTGTCAGATGGGCTTCAGGGCAACGGATTCGTTGTAGCGAGTATAATCGCGGAAACCGCGCACAGCCTTGAGCAACCCCCCACAATATCTGCTGCCAGTCATTGCGCCTTCAAATATTCTCATCCCGCTTCGGCATAGGGAGTTCCCGCTGCCGCGCCCGCGGCGGCTTGGAAACCACGATCGATCAGACGAAGAAAGGCGCGACCGGCAGCCGCGGCGTCGCCGGGCGTTTCCGCCACCTTGTACCCTTCGAAGAAGGCGACGCTCCACGTCGCCACGAGCAAGCCCGCCACCAGATGCGCGTCGGGATCGTCCGCGGGTCGATCAACCGCCTCTGCCATCATCTCTGCCAAAACGCGCGTGAACTCGCTGCACATCTGGCGGGCGCGCGCCTTCAGCGCCTCGCTGGCCAGTGCCGTCGCCACGAACCTCAGCGACGCACCGAAAAGCGGGAGGAGAGGGTTCCGGTCCTCGATACAACGATGAGCGAGCAAGCGCAGTGCCGTGACCGGGCTTGCTCCCTCATCCCGCCCGTGGATGGCCGCGGCCACCATTCCGCGTACCTCATCCTCACGATCGAAGAACATGTCCTCCTTGCGAGGGAAGTGATTGAATACAGTCATGCGGCCGACATCGGCGGCCTCCGCGATCTCGTCGACCGTCACCCGGTCGAAGCCGTGCTCCATGAACAGACGCGTGGCTGCATCGGAGATGGCTTGGCGCGTCGCCAGCCGCTTCCGGGTGCGCCTGTCCAGCATGGGGCTTGCCTGATCCTGCACGTCTATATATACTCAGTATAGTTTCATATCAAGATCATTCTGAGGTGACGGCATGCCAGCGTCAACCGTGATATCCGGTGCGTCCTCCACCGAAACGCAAGCCGCACTCGTCAGCGGCGCGAGCTTCGCCGGCTTGACCACAGCATTCTGGCTGAACCAGCTTGGATACCGCGTCACGGTCGTTGAGGTCGCACCGGGTCTGCGGCGCGGCGGGACGCCCGTCGACATCGAGGGCGAGACAATCGCAATCCTGACACGCATGGGCTTGATGGACGCTGTTAGCGCTCGAACGCTTCCCCCTCGACGCTTCGCCTTCAAGGATGCGGAAAACGCAACGCTGGGCGATATGGCCCACCACCCAGACGATGAGGGGGGGCCGCGCTACGAGATCCACCGCGACGACCTGTTGGATGTTCTGTGCGGCGCGATCGAGGGCGATGTGGAACTGCGGTTCAACCGTTCGATCGTGGCGATTGAAGAGCGTCCGGAGACGGTGTCGGCGACGTTCAGCGACGGCAGTCAGCACGAATTCGCACTGATATGTGGTTGCGATGGAAATCGCTCCAATACGCGCAGACTGGCGTTTGGCGACGGTGAGCAGTTCACCCATTTCATGGGCGGATATTTCTACCTCAAAGTCGTGCCAGACACCGGACTGCTCGAACCGAACAGCTCGGAGCTTTTTGCCATTCCTGGGCGGATGGCGATGCTGAACGGCTATGACGATCGTACAGATATTGGCTTCGGGTTTCGCACAGCCGGTGAGATCGAATACGACTACCGGAACAAGGATCAGCAACGTCGCCTGATCAGGGAAAATTTTTCCGGTCTGAAATGGAAGGTACCGGATATGCTCGCTCGTATGGGCGAGGACAACGACTTCTATTTTGATCGTATCAGCCAGATCAGGATGCCGACGTGGTCTCACGGGCGCATCGTTCTTGTCGGCGACGCAGGCTATTGCGTGTCCCCGTTCGCAGGCCTCGGTGGCTCGATGGCCATCATCGGCGCGGGAAGGCTGGCCGACGCCCTGGCGCGGCATCCGGACAACCATGCCGCCGCATTTCACGCTTATGAGGAAGGGCTACGGCCGTTCGTTGAGCAAGTACAAGAACGGGCCGCGATCGATAGCATACAGATGCTATTTCCCGGCGACGATGGCGAAATGGCAGAGCGAGATCGTAAGCTGGCCATCGGTGACATCGGCGTTTGACGGCCGCTTTGGAGAAGCTCCGACGGCAGTCCCACTGGCCCAGTTGGGTCGCATGCGGGCCGTCCGCTCGGGGTCGAAACCGGCTGCCCCTAACCCGGCAAACTGGCCCGAAGGCCATACTTCAGGGCAGACCACTCCAGTGGGGGCGGATCACCCTGGCGCGGTCTGTCGGACGAGACCCAAGACCGGATCGGCGTCGTCGCCACCGATATGGTGTTTCAAGCCTTCGTGTCCGGCGACGCCTTCGGCCCGAAGGATCAGCCGGTGCCGGGCCGTAGCAAGCGGGCGCAGACGATCCGCGGCGAGGCGAGCGATGCTTCCTGCCGCCGGCTGACCGAGCTGCACACTGTCATTGAGGACGTGCTGCCGGTCCTGTTCGGCTCAGCCGGCCAGAACCCAGAATGGGCGGTGGCGATGGGTGCGAAGCGATGAGCCTACGCGGCCGCCAGGATGACGCGACACCTCTACCGGCGGCTCGGTTCGAGATCAGCCCCCGGCGCGGCCTGCGCCGCGAAGAATCGGCCCGCTACGTCGGCGTCAGCCCCTCGAAATTCGACGAGATGGTCCGGGACGGCCGAATGCCGAAGCCGAAACGGATCGACGGGTGCGTGGTCTGGGACCTCCGGCGTCTCGACTTGGCGTGGGACGCTCTCGGCGGCGATGATGCAGGCCACAACCCGTGGGACTGAACTCCGTGGTCAGCATCGATCTGCCGTTCGTCGTCGCCGACACCGATCGACACGGCAACGTCCGGTACTACTTCCGCAGACGGCCTGAGAAGAAGGTGCGCCTCCATGGCAAGCCCGGCTCCGCCGAGTTCCAGAAGGCCTACGAGGCAGCTCGCGACCGGGCGTCTGAGGTCACGCCGGCGAAGGGCGGCCGCCCGGCCGCTGGCTCGTTCATCGACGTGTCGCAGCGCTACATCGCAAGCCCGACCTTCAAGAAGCTCGATGCCTCGACACAGGGCTGGCAGAAGCGCGCACTGAACGAGATCGCCGCCAGCGACAAGGGCACGGCATCGGTCGCGCTGATGCAGCCGCGCCATGTGCGGCGCCTGCGCGACGAGAAGGCCGAGACACCGGCCGCCGCCAACACGATGCTCAAGGCGCTCCGGGCCATGTTCCAATGGGCCATGGAGGAGGACATCGTTGACGCAGATCCAACGCGGGATGTGAAGCGCGCTCAGTACGTCACCAAAGGGCACCACACCTGGACACTGGACGAGGTCGACCAGTTTGAGCGTCGGCACCCGCTCGGCTCGAAGCCACGGCTAGCCTTCGCGCTACTGCTCTACACGGCCTGCCGGCGCGAGGACGCGACGCGCCTTGGCCCTCAGCACATCCGCGATGGCCGCCTGCGCTACATCCAGGCCAAGAACGAGCACCGCAAGCCCATCTCGGTCGACGTGCCGGTGTTTCCCGATCTGGCCGAGGCGATCGCCGCCCTGCCCTCCTCGCACCTGACCTTCCTAGTCACGGACTACGGCAAGCCGTTCTCGGTGGCGGGATTCGGCAACCGCTTCCGCGAGTGGTGCGATCAGGCCGGGCTCCCGCACTGCTCGGCACACGGCCTGCGAAAAGCGACAGCGGCGCGACTCGCCGAGCGCGGGTGCACGCCGCACGAGATCATGGCGGTCACGGGCCATCAGACGCTGGAAGAGGTGGAGCGGTACACGCGCGAGGCCCAGCGTGCGGGGCTCGCCGACAGTGCCTGGAAGCGCTTCGCCGCGGGGCGTCGTGGTCCCACCGCGGAGGCGGGTGAAGGTCCCACTTCCGGTAAACCACTGGCAGAGATGAATAAAAATGCGCCGGTGGCGCTCCCAAGGGGAATCGAACCCCTGTTTTCGCCGTGAGAGGGCGACGTCCTAGACCGCTAGACGATGGGAGCTTTCCGGCGGCGCGGGGCTGCTATAGCCACCACTCGGCGGGGGAGCAAGTGCCTTCGTCAGGAAATCCGCCGCGGCGGGTCAGATCGGGGGCGAATAGCGGTCGTGGTGGACAACGTGCAGGACGAGCGGGCCGGGATCGTGGCCGAGGGAGGCGTGCGGCTCGACCGGGCGCTGGTCGCGCTGTTCCCGGATCTATCCCGGGCTCGGCTGCAGGATCTGATCCGCACCGGCAGGGTTCAGCGGGACGGTCTCCCGGCGCTCGACCCGGCCGCCAAGGTCGCCGCGGGCGCGCGCATCGTGCTCACGGTGCCCCCGGCAGCCCCGGCGGAGCCGGTGGCCGAGGCCGCGGATCTGCCGATCGTCCACGAGGACGACGACCTGATCGTCATCGACAAGCCCGCCGGCCTCGTGGTCCATCCCGCCCCGGGCCACGAGAGCGGCACGCTGGTCAACGCCCTGATCGCCCATTGCGGGGCCAGCCTGTCGGGCATCGGCGGCGTCCGCCGGCCCGGCATCGTCCACCGCCTCGACAAGGACACGAGCGGCCTGATCGTCGTCGCCAAGAACGACGTGGCCCACCAGGGCCTCACCGCCCAGTTCGCCGATCACGGCCGGTCCGGACCGCTGGAACGCGCCTACGCCGCCGTGGTCTGGGGCCTGCCCCAGCCGCGGGCCGGGACGATCCAGGCAAGCCTCGCGCGGTCGCGCTTCCACCGGGAGAAGATCGCCGTCGTCTCGGACGCGAGCGGGCGCCACGCCGTCACCCACTACGCCGTAGCCGAGGCGTATCGCGAGGCCGCCCTCGTAAGGTGCCGCCTGGAGACGGGCCGCACCCACCAGATTCGCGTGCATCTCGCCCATCGCGGACACCCCCTGCTCGGGGACACGGTCTACGGCGGCGCCTTCCGGACCAAGGCGGCCCGCCTGACGCCGGAGGCCCGCGCCGCCCTCGCGGCGCTCGGGCGCCAGGCACTCCACGCGGAACTGCTCGGCTTCAGCCACCCGCGGACCGGCGCGACGCTGCGGTTCGAGAGCCCGCTACCGCCCGATATGGCCGCGCTGGTGCAGGCGCTGAGGGCGGAAGAGGACGGGCCGCCGCGCCCGTAACCGCCGCGTCGCGGCGTGCGAAAGATCACGCCGTACCGCGTCACATCGTGACATGGTACGACCAAAATCGCCGGTGGCGCGTTGTTGACGACGTGGGTGTCATCGACCGCGACCGGCTCCCCGGCGTCCCGTACGAGATGGGGGGCCGGCAGGGTCGGCTCAAGAGCGGCCCGAGTGGACGGCACTGTTGTCCGTCGCGTCCGCCCGACAGGGGGACATAAGGTCCAGGAGAATGCCATGGCCGGTACGCTGCCCGTGCTCGCCAACGAAGGTGGCCTCTCGCGCTACCTCGACGAGATTCGCAAGTTCCCGATGCTGGAGCCGTCGGAAGAGTTCACGCTGGCGAAGGCCTGGCGCGACGCCGGCGACCGCGAGGCCGCGCACCGGCTCGTGACGTCGCACCTGCGCCTGGTCGCCAAGATCGCCATGGGCTACCGCGGCTACGGCCTGCCGATCGGCGAAGTCGTGTCGGAGGGCAATGTCGGCCTCATGCAGGCGGTCAAGCGCTTCGATCCCGACAAGGGCTTCCGTCTGGCCACCTACGCGATGTGGTGGATCAAGGCGGCGATCCAGGAATACATCCTGCGCTCGTGGTCGCTCGTGAAGATGGGCACGACCGCGAACCAGAAGAAGCTGTTCTTCAACCTGCGCAAGGCGAAGGGCAAGATCTCGGCCCTCGACGAGGGTGACCTCAAGCCCGATCAGGTGAAGCAGATCGCCACCCGTCTCGGCGTGCCCGAGCAGGACGTGATCGACATGAACCGGCGCCTGTCCGGCGACACGTCGCTCAACGCGCCCCTGCGCGAGGAGGGCGAGGGCGAGTGGCAGGACTGGCTCGTGGACAGCAGCCCGAGCCAGGAGACCGTGCTGGCGCGGGAGCAGGAGGGTCAGAACCGCCTCTCCGCGCTCAAGGACGCCCTCGGTGTGCTCAATCCGCGCGAGCGCCGCATCTTCGAGGCCCGGCGCCTCGCCGAGGACCCGATCACCCTGGAGGATCTCTCCGGCGAGTTCGGCGTGTCCCGCGAACGCGTCCGGCAGATCGAGGTCCGCGCCTTCGAGAAGGTGCAGGAAGCGGTCAAGCGCAACATCGCGAGCCGCGAGCTGCCCCGGACCGGCATCGAGGCCCGCTGAGCCGCGCGCCCGGCGAGCGACGCGCCGGGCCCGCCGGTTCGGGTCGGGGCTCGGACGGCGGGTGCCGTCGAGCGATCACTGCCAGGCGTCGAAGGCGTTCTGCATCACCTGGGCGCCGGCGGCGCCCTTCTCGAAGGTCAGGACCGCCCGGCGGCCGGACGTGTAGCGCAGGGCGATGTCGAACCAGTTCCGGTGGAGGAGCAGGTCGGTGTTGCGCTCGACGTCGTTCTGCAGCGACGACAGGCCGATCAGGAACAGGTTGTCGCGTACCCGAACCGGCAGGCCCGAGACCGGCGAGCCGCGGGCGCTCTGCTCGTCCTTGGCCTGGAGCAACCCGACATCTTGGACGGTTCTGGACGCGGCGTTGCTGCCGCTCTGGCTGAAGGCCAAGCTCACCGTGTGGGAGGCCGGCAGGGTCGCGTCGAGATTGCGCTGGATGGTCATCACCAGCGTCAGGCCGGCATCCGGGATGGTCACGGTGGCGACGACGGCGTTCTGGACCGGCTGCCCCTGATCCCCGTTGACGGTCTCGAGCCGCCACGTCACCCGCCCCGGCGTCACGGTCGGCTGACCGCCCTCGGCCCCCGTCGCCTCCTCGACGAGTTCCGCCCTCTGCGCGACCGCGACGCCCGCGTCGGCCGGCGCGGGCGTGGCCGCGGCCCGTGCCGGCGCACCGTTCTCGACGCGCGTCGGGGCCTTGGGGGCCGGGGCGGCGTCGCCGCCGACCCGGTCGCCGAACTTGGTCTCGCCTTCCGGCTGCTGCGTGTCCGCGGTCTCCGTGCCGCTCGACGGCAGGTTCTGCGGCCGGTCGCGCAGCAGGAAGGCCGCGACGGCGATCAGGCCGATCACCACAGCCAGGACACCGCCCACGAAGACGTTGCGCAGCACGCGCGACCGACCGGTGCGCGGGGGGACCACCTCGATCCGCGGACGCTGACGCCCGCCCGCGCCCTCGGCCGCCTCGGCGTCAGGGTCCTCGACGGCGGGCACCTCGGCGCCGGACGTCTCGGCGCCGGACGTCTCGGCGACCAGCGGGGCCGTGTCGGGCGCGGCCGTCTGCGGCGTGCCCGGACGGGGCGGCGCGATCGGGATCGGTGCCTCGCGCGGCCCGTCCGCGGCCTCCCGATCCCCGTCGCGGGCCGCCACCGCGAACGGCGGCTTCGCCGACGGGAGGATGGGCGCCAGCGCGGGACCGGATCCCGGCTCCGGCGGGGACGGCTCCGGGATCTCCGGCTCCGTCGCCGCGGGGACGATCGGCTCTGGGATGGCGGGCTCTGGCGCGGCGGGTGCGGGCACGGCCGGTGCTGATGGCGGCGCCGAAACCGTGGCCGGAGCGGGCGCCCCGGGCGCCTGCGCGGCATCGTTGGCGGGGGCCGGGAGGCCGCCGTGATCGACCTCGAGCCGCTCGATCGCGGCGTCGAGCGCCCGACGCTCGAGATCGATATCGGCCTCCGACAGCGGCGGATCGAGGGAGCGCAGCTGGCTGATCAGGGCGTTGCGCGCGCGGTCGTAGACCGCCTTGCGCAGGGCGGGCGTTCGGTCCGGCAGCGCGTCGAGCGCGCGCGCCAGAAGCGGGTAGTAATCGGCCATGATACTCTGGTCCGCCCCTTCGGCCGCCGTCCGGCAAAGCCGGTCGGAGGCCGGGGACCGAGGTCCGCGCCCGCCCGACAGGTCCGGTCGCGGCCGTCGGCCGGTTTGTCGTATCCCGCCGCGCGGGATCAGGGCCCGCGCGCCGGTTGCCTTCGAGACGGCGGGCGGATCGCGATACGGACCGCCCGGCCGCCAGCCCGTTCTAGATCAAGCCCGCGCGGACTGGATACAGGCAGGGCCGCCGAAAACACGCGTCGTCAACGGGATAGCGCGCGAAGGGTCAATCCTCGAACGGGTTGTGCATGAGGATCGTGTCGTCGCGCTCGGGCGAGGTCGACAGCAGCGCCACCGGCGCCCCGATCAGCTCCTCGATCCGGCGCACGTACTTGATCGCCTGCGCGGGCAGATCCGCCCAGGACCGGGCCCCCGCGGTCGTCTCCGACCAGCCCGGGATCACCTCGTAGACCGGCTCGATCCGGGCCTGCGCGGCCTGGCTCGCCGGCAGATGGTCGATCGGCTGGCCGTCCAGCAGGTAGCCGGTGCAGACGCGGATCTCTTCGAAGCCGTCGAGGATGTCGAGCTTGGTCAGCGCGATGCCGTGGATGCCGGAGGTCCGGACCGTCTGGCGCACCAGCACGGCGTCGAACCAGCCGCAGCGGCGCTTGCGCCCGGTATTGACGCCGAACTCGCGCCCGCGGCTGCCGATGGTCTCGCCGATCTCGTCGAACAGCTCGGTGGGGAACGGTCCCTCGCCGACGCGGGTCGTGTACGCCT
The DNA here is from genome assembly GCF_000383455.1 of Methylobacterium sp. 285MFTsu5.1. Lineage (NCBI taxonomy): Bacteria > Pseudomonadati > Pseudomonadota > Alphaproteobacteria > Hyphomicrobiales > Methylobacteriaceae > Methylobacterium > Methylobacterium sp. 285MFTsu5.1. The sequence continues at coordinate 97,661 of NZ_KB911275.1, forward strand.
TGGCGATGCCCAGGACGTAGCCGATCGCGCCCGGGCCGAGGCCCGAGCCCGTCGCCGCCTGCGCGGCAACGATATTGGAGGAGGTCACGAACGGGTAAGTGCCGTGGTCGACGTCGAGCAGCGCGCCCTGCGCGCCCTCGAACAGGATGCGCTTGCCGGCCCGGCGCTCCTCGTCGAGCAGCGACCACACGGTGTCGGCGAAGGGCAGGATCTTCGGCGCGATCGCCTTCAGCTCGGTCAGCAGCGCCTCGGCGTTGACCTCGTCGATCCCGAGGCCGCGCCGAAGGGCGTTGTGGTGGGTCAGCACGCGCTCGATCTTGGCCGGCAGCGCGTCGGGGTCGGCGAGGTCGACGACCCGGATCGCGCGGCGGCCGACCTTGTCCTCGTAGGCCGGCCCGATGCCGCGCTTGGTCGTGCCGATCTTCAGTCCGGCATTGGCCGTCTCGCGGAAATGATCCAGCTCGCGGTGGAGGGGAAGGATCAGCGTCGCGTTGTCGGCGATCCGCAGGGAGGACGGCGAGACGTCCACGCCCTGCGCCTTGATCCGCTCGATCTCGTCGATCAGGTGCCAGGGATCGACCACGACACCGTTGCCGATGACCGAGAGCTTGCCGCCGCGGACGACGCCCGACGGCAGCAGCGCCAGCTTGTAGGTCACGCCGTCGATGACGAGCGTGTGGCCGGCGTTATGGCCGCCCTGGAAACGGACCACGATGTCGGCCTGCTCGGAGAGCCAGTCGACGATCTTGCCCTTGCCCTCGTCGCCCCACTGGGCGCCCACAACGACGACGTTGGCCATGCCTGCCTGCTTACCCGCGACGGAAACCGGGACGGCGCCGCCCACGGGTGCAGGCAACGTACGTCGTGAGCCGTTTCCGCGATCCGGGCAACGAAATCAAGCAAGGGGCCGCATGTTCGGACCGCATGGCGGTCGGCCGGAGCCGGTCACGACCGGCTTACTTGGCCTCGGTACCGGGGTCGCGACCGGGCAGTTCGTGCGGCTTGATCACCGGCATGGAGCCGGACTGATCGGGCTTCACCACAGTGCCGGTCGTGCCGGAATCCGGCGGCTTGATCACGCCGTCGTTCTTCTGGAGCTTGTCGCTGAGCGACTGGTCCTGCGGCGGCGCGTCCGCGTTCGGGCGAACGCGCTCGGGCGGCGCCGGGGCCGGACTGGTCGTCTGGGCGCCGGCGGGTACTGCCGCGACGGTCGCCGCCAAGGTCGTCGCGAGGGCGGCGAGCAGGGTCTTGTTCGGCACGAGGGCCTCCCCGGTTCGAGACACGAATTCGGGGAGGAACAGTCGGAGACGGGATCCGTTCCTGTCCGCGATCGGGTCCGACGTCCCGTCCTGTGGACCGGATCCGGCGGCCTCAACCCTGGCGGGCGGCCTCGATGTAGAGCTCGCGCAGGCGCCGGGTCAGCGCGCCCGGCCGCCCCTCGCCGATTGACCGCCCGTCGATCTCGACGACCGGCATCACGAAGGCGGAGGCGCTGGTGTAGAAGGCCTCCTGGGCCGCGTAGACCTCGTCCACCGGGATCAGCCGCTCCTCGATGCGCAGGTCGGCCTCCTGCGCGAGGCGCAACACCGAGGCCCGGGTGATGCCCGGCAGGAGCGCCGTGGAGAGCGGCCGGGTCACGAGCACGCGGTCGCGGCCGATGATGAACGCGGTCGAGGAGGAGCCCTCGGTGACCGCGCCGTCCTCGACCATCCAGGCCTCAGCGACGCCGGCCTCGGCCGCCTGCTGCTTGGCGAGCACCTGCGCCAGCAGGGCCACCGACTTGATGTCCCGCCGCTTCCAGCGCAGGTCCTCGACGGTGATCACCCGGGCGCCGCTCTCGGCGAGCGGGTTGGCGAGCACGGTCTTGGCCTGCGTGAACATCACCACGGTGGGCTCGGTGCCGGCCTTAGGGAAGGCGAAGTCGCGCTCGGCCACCCCGCGGGTCACCTGCATGTAGACGAGCCCCTCGCTGACGCCGTTGCGGGCGACGAGCTCGGTCTGCAGGCGCTCCCAGCCCGCCGCGTCGTGCGGGTTGCGGATGCCGATCTCGCCGAGCGAGCGGTCGAGGCGCACGAGGTGCGCGGCGTTGTCGACGAGCTTGCCGTCGATGATCGCCGAGACCTCGTAGATGCCGTCGGCGAACAGGAAGCCGCGGTCCATGATCGGCACGCGCGCCTCCTCGTAGGGAAGGAACTGGCCGTTGAGGTAGACGATGCGGGGAGCGGTCACGGGGAGCTGTCCTGTGTTCGGCGCGGGCCCGGAAACGCGGGCCCGCGAGCGCGGGTCGAAGCAGGAATCGTGCGGAGTCTCAGCGGTCGCCGAAGACCCGCCCGAAGATCGTGTCCACGTGCTTGAAGTGGTAGCCGAGATCGAAGCACGCCTCGATCTGCTCGGCCGGGAGCGCCGCGGCGACCTCCGGGTCCGCCTTGAGCAGCGCCAGGAAATCGCCCTCGCCGCGCCAGACCGGCATCGCGTTGCGCTGGACCAGCCGGTAGGAATCCTCGCGGGAGACCCCGGCCTGGGTCAGCGCCAGCAGCACGCGCTGCGAGTGGATCAGGCCGCCGAGCCGGTCGAGGTTCTTCTGCATGTTGGCCGGGTAGACCAGCAGCTTCTCCATCACCCCGGTCATCCGCGCCAGGGCGAAGTCGAGGGTGACGGTGGCGTCGGGGCCGATCATCCGCTCCACCGACGAGTGGGAGATGTCGCGCTCGTGCCAGAGGGCGACGTTCTCCAGGGCCGGGGTGACGTAGCCGCGCACCATCCGGGCGAGGCCCGTGATGTTCTCGGTGAGGACCGGGTTGCGCTTGTGCGGCATCGCCGAGGAGCCCTTCTGGCCCTCGGAGAAGAACTCCTCCGCCTCGAGGACCTCGGTGCGCTGGAGGTGCCGGATCTCGATCGCCAGCCGCTCCAGCGACGAGGCGACGACGCCGAGGGTCGCGAAGAACATCGCGTGCCGGTCGCGTGGGATCACCTGGGTCGAGACCGGCTCGGCGGTCAGGCCCATCTTCTCGGCGACGTACTGCTCCACCCGCGGGTCGATGTTGGCGAACGTGCCGACCGCGCCCGAGATCGCGCAGGTGGCGACCTCCTCGCGGGCCGCGACGAGGCGGCGGCGGTTGCGCTCGAACTCGGCGTAGGCCTGGGCGAGCTTCAGACCGAAGGTGACCGGCTCGGCGTGGATGCCGTGCGACCGGCCGATGGTCGGGGTGAGCTTGTGCTCCAGGGCCCGGGTCTTCAGGGCGGAGAGCAGCGAGTCGACGTCGGCGATCAGGATATCGGCGGCCCGCACCAATTGCACGTTGAGGCAGGTGTCGAGCACGTCCGAAGAGGTCATGCCCTGGTGGACGAAGCGCGCCTCGGGACCGACGATCTCGGCGAGGTGGGTCAGGAAGGCGATGACGTCGTGCTTCGTCACCGCCTCGATCGCGTCGATGCGGGCGACGTCGAAGACCGCGTCCTTGCCCTTGGTCCAGATCGTCTCGGCCGCCGCCTTCGGCACGACACCGATCTCGGCGAGCGCCGTGGTGGCGTGGGCCTCGATCTCGAACCAGATCCGGAAGCGGCTCTCGGGCGACCAGATCGCCGTCATCGCGGGGCGGCTATAGCGGGGGATCATGGGGGCCTCGGCACGGTCCGGATTGCGTGCGTGGCCGGTAGCATGCGCCGGGCCGGCCGCTCAATGCGCATCGGGCATGCCGGGACGGCAACCGACGTGAAACGCGCGCCGCACCGGGCTCAGTCGATCCGCACCCAGCCCTGGCCCATCAGCCGTTCCTGCGGCCGGAAGCGGGACTTGTAGTCCATCTTGCGCGAGCCCTCGACCCAGTAGCCGAGATAGAGGTAGGGCAGCCCGAGCGCGCGAGCCCGGCGGATGTGGTCGAGAATCATGAAGGTCCCGGGCGAGCGCGCGGCCTCCGCGGGATCGTAGAACGAGTAGACCATCGACAGGCCGTCCGAGAGGACGTCCGTCAGGCAGAACGCGAGCGGCGGTCCGGAGCCGCGGCCGGTGATCGCCGTGTCCGGCCCGTGCCGGCGATACGACACGAGGTGCGTGTCGACGTGGCTGTCCTCGACCATCATGGCGTAGTCGAGCACGGTCATGTCGACCATGCCGCCGTCGCCGTGCCGGGCGTCGAGGTAGCGGCGGAACAGGGCGTACTGCTCGGAGGCGGGCCGGTTCGGCTCCGGCGTACCGACCCAGTCGGCGCTGCGCGCCAGGATGCGCCGCTGGCTGGCGCTCGGCTCGAACTCGTCGACCACCACGCGGACCGAGACGCAGGCCCGGCACGTCTCGCAGGCCGGCCGGTACGCGATGGTCTGCGAGCGGCGGAAACCGCCCTGGGTCAGGATCTCGTTCAGGTCGCGGGCGCGCCGTCCGACCAAGTGGGTGAAGACCTTCCGCTCCTCCTGCCCCGGCAGGTAGGGGCACGGCGAGGGGGCGGTGAGGTAGAATTGCGGTGTGTCGCGCGGGTGGCTGGTCACGCTTCTCACAGACCCTGCGCCGGGTTCATCCTCGCGGCGCCGGCGTGACAGTGTACAGGCGACCGGCCGGGGCTCAATGGCCCGGCCGGTCGCACCGTCAGATTTTCATCAGCGGAATCGCGGCTCAGCGCGCGTGGACGACGGCGAGGCCGAGGAGCAGGTCGTGCCCGAGGCGGCGGTCGGAGCGCACGAGCCCGAACGCGATGTCGACGCACCAGAGCAGGAAGGTCGAGATCGCCACGTAGAACAGCAGCGCGTGGACCGCGGCCGTGATGACGTCGACCCGCGCGCCGCTCTCGGGCGCGACGGTCCGCAGGCCCATCATCCGCTGGCCGATCGTGCTCTGTTTCGGCCCGCCCACCGTGATCGCGCTGTAGATAATGCCGCTCGCCGGAAGGACCGCGAACAGCGTCCAGCCGAGGCCGAAGGTGACCACCCCGATCACGGTGATCGCGAGGGTCAGCAGGGCCGTGAAGCCGAAGATGAACAGGATGTCGAGGAGATAGGCGACCGTCCGGCCACCCAGACTCGCCCGCACGAACGGGATCGGCAACGCGGTGGCGTAGCCGGGCGCTTCGAAGCGCTGCGCGTATCCGGGTTGTGGGTTCTGCATGGTGTCGCGTCCTGCAAGCGAGGCTGCGGACGTGAAGGTGGGTGCGCACGCCTGATGCCGCAAGGGGATCCGCGAGGAGACGCGGGCGTGGGCGCGCCTCAGCGCCCGGCCGGGTCTCCGGCCGCGGCGTCGGGCGTGTCGAGGTAGAAGCGCTTGAGCATGTAGAGGGACGGGCCCGACAGGGTGCTCGCCTCGGTGGCGAGGGCGACCAGGGTCGTGCCGGCATCGAAGCGGCAGGTCAGCCAGTGCTGCCGGTTCCCGTCGGCGTAGTCGACGCGCACCGAATTCGCCGACGGCCCCGGCGCCGCCCGAAGGAGCCGGATCCCGTCCTGCGGCGCGACCGCCGGGAGCGCCCGGCGGCAGGTGGCGACGCGATCCCGGCGCAGGGTGTCCTGGCAGGCGACGAGCCCCCCGAGGAAGCCGACCACGACCGCGGCCCCGAGGAGCCAGCGGTGCCCGCGCTTCACGGATGGTTGCGCAGGCGCTCCGCGACCCGCGGCGCGTGATAGGTGAGGACGCCGTCGGCGCCGGCCCGCTTGAAGGCGAGGAGCGCCTCGACCATCGCGCGGTCGCCGTCGAGCCAGCCGTTGCGGGCGGCCGCCTCGATCATCGCGTACTCGCCCGACACTTGGTAGGCGAAGGTCGGCACCTGGAACTCGTCCCGCACCCGGCGGATGATGTCGAGATAGGGCAGGCCCGGCTTCACCATCACCGAATCCGCGCCCTCGTCGAGGTCGAGTCGGACCTCGCGCAGGGCCTCGGCCGAGTTGCCGGGATCCATCTGGTAGGTGCGCTTGTCGCCGACCAGCGCCGCCTTGGTGCCGATCGCGTCCCGGAACGGCCCGTAGAAGGCGCTGGCGTATTTCGCCGCGTAGGCCATGATCTGCACGTCGAGGAAGCCGGCCTTGTCGAGGCCCGCGCGGATCGCGCCGACGCGCCCGTCCATCATGTCGGAGGGCGCGATGATGTCGGTCCCGGCCTCGGCCTGGATCAGGCTCTGCTCGACGAGGACCGCGACCGTCTCGTCGTTGAGGATCGCGCCGTCCCGCATCAGGCCGTCGTGGCCGTGGCTCGTGTAGGGATCGAGCGCCACGTCGGTCATGATCCCGATCTCGGGCACGGCCCGCTTCACGGCGCGGACCGCCCGGCAGACGAGGTTGTTGGCGTTCAGCGCCTCCGAGCCGGTCGGGTCGCGCAGCGACACCTCCGTGTAGGGGAAGAACGACACCGCCGGGATGCCGAGCTTCGCGGCGCGCTCCGCGTCGCGGACGATCTCGTCCACCGAGAGGCGCTCGACGCCCGGCATCGAGGCGACCGGCTCGCGGCGGCCCTCGCCGTCGATCACGAACATCGGCCAGATCAGGTCGTCGACCGTCAGGGTGTGCTCGCGGACGAGGCGGCGCGACCAGTCGGCTTTCCGGTTCCGGCGCGGGCGCTGGGTGATCTTCAGACCCTCCACGCGGGCGCCCTCGCGAGCGGCCTCCACGGCGAGAGGGCGCGGCTCTGGCAGGGTGTCTGACATGCGGCTTCGCTACCGTTCGCGCGGACCACGCCGCGGATCGTGCGGCGCCCGTGCGCCGGAGGCGATCGACTACCACACCGGGCCGGCGCAACGAAACCCGACCGTTGACGCCGGACGGCGGAACCGCTTCAACCCGGCGACCCCCGCCCGATCGATCAGGATCCCGGCCCTTCGCCATGAACCGGCCCCCACCATCCGCGAGCGCTCGATAGTGCCCAGCTACTTTCCGATCCGGCGCAGGACGCCGCGGCCGGGCGGCATCCCGAGCGACCGCATCGAGCGGGCCCAGGGCCCCGCGTCCGGCACGTGGGACACAGTGCTGATCTGGTTCATGCGGCTCACGGCCCTCGTCTGGCTGCTGAAGAGCGTCTTCGCCTGGGCGACCATCCTCGACGTCCTGCCGGGCGTGCGCCCCTTCGAGGCCGAGCCGTTCGGCCGCCAATCCGCGATCGTCTACTTCGCGGTGATCGACGCCGCGGCGGCGATCGGATTGTGGCTGACGAGCGCCTGGGGCGGCGTGATCTGGTTGCTCGCCGTCACGTCGGCGATGACGCTCGCTGTCCTGACACCGCAACTCTTGCCGTTATCGGTGCCGCTGCTCGTATTCGGAGGCTGTGTTGTGACGTTGTACTTCCTGCTGTCCTGGCTGGCCGCGCAGGAAGCACGGTGAACGAACCGTTCTTGTCTTCATTCAGTTTGTCTTTACCGCGAAGAGTAAATCGCGAATTCATCCTGTCGCTTAAATCGCCTTTCATTCCCGAGCCCTAGCTTAGCCATCATCAACGGCGCCGCATCCAACGGGTGCCGGATCATCGGATGGCGAGGCAGAGATGAAGACCCAGAACGCCCGAGTCGCGCAGGTCGAGGCCCCCGAGGAAGCCGCCTCCACCAAGGGCTCCTACCTCGAGGCGCTGCACCTCGTGGAGCGGCTGCATCGCCGGCTGCTCGACGTGATCAAGGACGAGTTCGAGCGCCGCGGCCGCGAGGACGTCAACAGCGTCCAGGCGCTGCTCCTGTACAACATCGGCGACAAGGAGCTGACCGCGAGCGAGCTGCGGACCAAGGGCTACTACCTGGGCTCCAACGTCTCGTACAACGTGAAGAAGCTTGTCGAGGCCGGCTATCTCCACCACGCCCGCTCGAAGACCGACCGGCGCTCCGTCCGGATCAGCCTGACCGACAAGGGCCGCCAGGTTCACGAGATCATCCAGGGGCTCTACGACAAGCATGCCCGGACGATCACGCCGATTGGCGGGATCTCGGAGGAGGACTTCATTCGCCTGAACCAGGCCCTCACCCGCCTGGAGCGCTTCTGGACCGATCAGATCCGCTACCGCCTCTGAGGCGCGCCCTCAGAGGTTCAGCAGGCCGATGATCCCGGCGATCACCGCGTAGGCGAAGCCGGCGTTGATGGCGACGCCGAACATCCCGATCACGAGACCGCCCAGCACGACCAGACCGTCGCGCTCGACGAGACCGAGCCCGACCAGGCAGACGGCGAGACCCAGCGGGATCTGCCCGACGATGGGCGCGGCCACGATCAGCGCCAGCGCCAGGGCGAGCAGGACGATCCCCATGCCGCGCATGCCGAGCGCGGTCTCGAACACGCTGACGCGGGGGCGCGACCAGCGCTCCAGGCGGCGCAGGATCGGCACCGCGCGGGTGACGGCGCGCCGGACATCCGTTAGGGCGATCGAGCGGCCGAGGAGCATCCGCGGCAGCCACGGCGCCGACATCCCGGCGGCGATCTGGATCGCCACGAGGAGCAGGAGCAGGCCGCAGATCAGCGGGATCGGCGGCGGCATGGGCAGGCAGTTCGGCAGCCCGAGCAGGACCACGAGCAGCGCGAAGGCACGGTCCCGCAGGACCGCGACGATGTCGCCCACGGTGAGGCGCTCGCCCTCCTGGCTCGCCAGCACGGTGAGGACGTCCGACGTTCGTGCACCGGAGGTCAAGGATCTGCCAACCTTCGCTTTCCCGCGGGGGCTCTAGCCGAGAACATCTGGCACGCCAAGCACGGCAGATTCGCGACAGCGCGATGGCGTCCCGCGGGCGGACGCGCGGCGGACGGCCCGCGAAGTCCCGGCCAGCACAGCGCGCGCGCCGACGCACCTTTCCGAAGCAACCTCGTCCCTGCGACCCGAAGATCGGCGCGCGAATCCGACAATTCCGGGGGATCGCGAGCGGATCGCGATGAAACGCGGTTAATTTTCTCTTACCTTCGTCCGTAAACGTCGGAGGCTCGACTGTGCCGAACCAGCGCCCTCGCCCGAAGATCGCTGGACGCGCGCCCGTTCTCGCGGTTCTGCTCGCGGGACAGGCGGCCGTCTCGCACCCCGCCGGCGGCAGCGAGATCGACACGCTGCTGTTCGGCAGCCTCGACGCCGGCGGCGACACCTTCCTGACCGTCGGGGCGAAGGCCGGCCTCACCTCCCTCGCGCAGGACGGGTTCACCGCGCTGGCGAGCGTCGGTGGCGGGCGGCGCGCGGAGTCCGGTCCGGACGGCCCCCGCACGCGCTACACGGTCGCCGCCGCCGCCCTGGCCGGGTACCAGTGGGTCTTCGACTGGGGCGCGGTCGCGGCCTTTGCCGGGCCCGAGATCGCGCGGGAGATGCTGATCGCGGGGCCGCTCTTCGACGCCCTGCCGACGCGCTTCGGGCTCCGGCTCCACGGCGAGGTCTGGGCACGCCCGAGCGAGGCGACGCTGCTCCAGGCGAGCGCCGTCGCGGGGTCGTCCCGCGACAGCCTGTGGGCGCGCCTCGCCTGGGGCTACCGGCTCTGGGAGACCTATCTGGGGCCCGAGGCCGCCCTCTACACGGACGGGACCGGCTACGCGAAGTGGAGCCTCGGCCTGCACGGGACCGACTTCGCCCTCGGCCGGTACAGCTTCCGCGCGTCGGCGGGCCTCCAGTCCGAGAGCGGCCGGGGCCGCGCCTGCCCCTACCTGAGCCTGTCCGTCTGGTCGCCCCTCTGATCGGCGCTCGGCCGGGCTTCGAGGGCGTCGAGGAACGCGGCCGCGTCGCGGCGGATCTCGGCGCGGCGCCTGTCGCCCAGCCCGCGGAGTGTCCGGTACGGCATGGCCATCCGCTGATTGCCCGCCAGCCGGTCCTCGTTCTCGATGAGGAAGTTCCAGTAGAGATAGTTGAACGGGCACGCCTCCGGCCCGGCCTTGACCTTCACGTCGTACGGGCAGGACGCGCAGTAATCGGACATCCGGTCGATATAGGCGCCCGAGGCCGCGTAGGGCTTGGAGCCCATGACGCCGCCGTCGGCCCACAGCACCATGCCGTGGACGTTGGGCAGCTCGACCCACTCGTAGGCGTCCGCGAACACGATCAGGTACCATTCCTCAACCTGAGCCGGGTCGAGGCCGGCGATGAGGGCGAAGTTGCCGGTCACCATCAGGCGCTGGATGTGGTGGGCGTAGGCGTGGGCGCGCGTCTCGGCGACGACCTGCGCGACGCAGTTCAGCGCCGTCTCGCCGGACCAGTAGAACCACGGCAGGTCGCGGCCCGCGCCGAGGGCGTTGCTGTCGCGGTAGGCGGGCATCCGGGCCCAGTAGAGGCCGCGCACGTATTCCCGCCAGCCGAGGATCTGCCGGATGAAGCCCTCGACGCAGTGGAGCGGCGCCGCGCCGTCGCGGTAGGCGCGCTCGGCGGCCCAGCACACCTCCTCGGCGGTGAGCAGCCCGGCGTTGAGGGCGGGCGACAGGAGCGCGTGGTACAGGAACGGCGCGCCGGTCTTCATCGCGTCCTGATAGTCGCCGAAGGTCGGCAGGGCGTCGGCCAGGAAGTGCCGGAGCGCCGCGAGGGCGTCGGCCCGGGTCACCGGCCAGGAGAAGCCGGTGAGATCACCGAAATGGTCGCCGAACTCGGCCTCCACGAGGGCGATGACCGCGCGCGTGACGGAATCGGGCTGGAAGCCGATCCGGTCCGGCGGACGATGCCCCCTGGGCAGGCGCTTGCGGTTCTCGGGGTCGTAGTTCCAGCGGCCGCCCGCGGGCTCGCCGTCGTCCATCAGGAGGCCGGTCCGGCGCCGCATGCCCCGGTAGAAGGTCTCCATCCGCAGGTGATGCCGGCCCTCCGCCCAGCGGGCGAAATCCTCCCGCGGGCACAGGAAGCGGTTGTCGGCACGGATCTCGACCGGGATCGCCAGGGTCTCGCGCCAGTCCTGCATCATCTCCCAGACGCGCCACTCGCCCGGCTCGGTCACCACGACCCGCTCCGGCCGGTGGCGCGCCACGGCGCGCTCCAGCTCGCCGGTGAAGCTGCCGGTGTTGCCCGCGTCGGTGAGGCGCACGTACGCGACCGTGATCCCCTCCGCCTCCAGCTCGGCCGCGAAGTGGCGCATGGCGGCGAACAGGAAGGCGATCTTCTGCTTGTGGTGGCGGACATACGTCGCCTCGTCGCGGACCTCGACGATCAGGACGACGTCGCGCTCGGCGTCGAGGTCGACGAGGCTCGACACCCGGCGGGTCAGCTGATCGCCGAGGACGAAGCGCAGGGTTCCGGACGGCGCGGCGCGGCGTTTCCCAGCCATGCCTAGACCTTCCAGTCCGGAGCGGAGCGTTCGCCATCCGCGGCGCGGCCGAACCCTCCGGTCCCGCCGTCGAAGATCACCCGAACCACGCCGTTCCCCCTTGCCACCGCCGCCGGCCCAATCAAGGTAGGCCCGGGGACGCGGCCGGGCAGGCGGCGGACCCGCGCCCTCCACGTGCACAAGGTCGCAGGCGGCAAGCATGAAGTTCGCGTTCGCCGGCATCGACTTCCTCGGCGGGGTCTTCGAGGGTCTGCTGGACGCCGGCTGGACGCCGGTGAAACTGTTCACGCGCCCCTGCGACGGGGTCTACGACCACAACGAGGTCGTCGTGGCCCGCGCCCGGTCCCTCCGGCTGCCGATCCAGCTCTCGCGGATCCGCGAGCGGGACATCGAGGCGCTCCAGGCCGAGCACGGCCGCGACTGGGCACTCGTGGTCGCGGGCTATCCCTGGCTCATCAAGGGCTGGAAGGGCCGCGCCGCCTACGGCCTCAACTTCCACCCCTCCCCGCTCCCGACGGGCCGCGGCCCCTACCCGCTGTTCCGGGCCGTCCTCGACCGCTACGAGACCTGGGGCGTCACCGCGCACGTGCTCGCCGACGGGTTCGACACCGGCGATATCCTGGCGCAGGAGATCTTCGGCCTGAGCCCCCGCGAGAGCCACGAGACGCTGCTCGCCAAGTGCCAGATGGCGGCGCGCCGCCTCGCCGCGGGCCCCCTCGGCCGCGACCTGCCCAACCGCTGGCGGCGCTCCGAGCCGCAGGGGGACGGCTCCTACTGGCCGCGCGCGACCGACGCCGACCGGACACTCGACTTCCGGCAGGACGTCGAGACGGTCCTGCGCCGGGTGCGGGCCTTCGGCACGGTCGAGACGATCGCGCGGCTCGGCGATGCCCGGGTCTACGTGGCGGAGGCGCAGGGGTGGCAGGAGCGCCACGCGCACACGCCCGGAGCGGTGGTGCACCGCCACCGCCGCCACGTCGTGGTGGCGGCCCTCGACGGGTACGTCCAGCTGACCCGCTGGTCGCCGGTTCCCCTCGCGGAGGCCGGGCAGATCGGCCGCTGACCGGCCCGTCCGGGAACTCGAACGCCGACCCCGATGTTTCCGGCGGCCCGGGCACTCCGCCGGGGCCCCACGGGAGTCCGCCATGTCGACCCGCGCCAGCCTCGCCGCAGCCCTCGGATTCGCCGCGCTCTTCACCGGCTCCGCCCTCGCGCAGGCGGTAATCGTCACGCCCGACGAGTTCGGCCCCGACGACGACGTGGTGGTGCGCGATTACATCGTGCGCCGGCCGGTGGGTCCGGGCCCGATCGTCGGATCGATCCCGCTGCGGCCCGGCAGCATCGTGCCGCCCGACGTGCGGCTCGCGCCCTTCACGGAGGCCCCGAACCCGCGTCTGCGCCGCTTCGGCTACTTCGTGGCGCCGGGCGACAAGATCGTGGTCGTCGATCCCGACACCCGCGCGGTGGTGCGCATCCTGGACCGCTGACGGCCGGCGGCGGCGCTCACCAGTCGCTGAGCACCGCGCGCTTCCAGCGGTCGGGCGCGACGCAGCGGTACTCGTAGGCCTCGTCCCAAGCGTGGTCGCCGGGGGTGCAGGGCGCGCGGCTGCTCGAGGGCGGCCGCGGCAGGCTCTCGCGGAGGGAAGCGGCCTCGATCTGCCCGTTGTCGCTCACGCGCATGACCGGCCCGGCCGCCGTGCCGTAGACCAGATCGCGCCCGTCGAAGCCGAGGCTGCGGGAGAAGCCGCCCTCGCGGTTGCCGTCGAGCCCGATCGCCTGCCCGGCCGCGAGCAGCATCGGGACGCCGGTGAAGCGCGCGGCGGCGGCGTCGATGCCGATGCCGTAGGTCCCCTCCCCCTGGAACGAGATCGCCCGGTCGGTGATGGAGGCGGTGAGGTTGCCCATCAGGATCCCGTAGCCGGTATGGGCGCCCGGAACGCCGCCGGTGGAGATCTGCAGTCCGACCCGCTGGCGGTTGCGGTCGGTGGTCGGCGACTGCGCCGAGACGTCGATCTCGGCGCCGATGCAGGAGGCGACCGGATCGGCCTCGTCGGTCATGTCGACACAGTTGAAATTGCCGGCCCAGGAGGGCCCGACCGGCCCCAGCCCGTTGGGCTCCTTGAAGATCGTGCCGTTGACCGCGACGTTCTGCGCGCCGGTGCTCGCGAGGGCGCGGTTGTGCAACTCGCCCGTGATCGTCCACTCGTAGCCGGCATTGTGCGGGCCGGTGGATCCGAGCGCCCAGAGCGCCTTGTAGGTGTGGGTGGCCTCACCCGACCCCTCCGGCACGTGCCGGTCGACCCGCAGGGTCGAGACCGGATCGAAGCCTTGGGGCCGGTTCCAGAGGAAGACGTGGCCGCCATCGAGGCCCATCACCCCGGTCCCCTGCACGCTGCGGGAGAAATTCGGCGGCCACGGCTGCGGTGCGGACGCCGGATCCGTCGCCGGCGCGGCGCGCGGCGGCTGTCCGGGCGCCTCGGCGGCCGCGACCGTCGGAACGCCGATCGCGAAGCACGCCATCAGGGCGGTGCCGGGGCGGATGCGCATGATCGTCTCCGGATATCCTCTCGGCGCGGCCTCGCCCAGGATCGCACTGGCAGAACCCGCCCGCGGGACCAGATAGGTTACAGCATCGCATCGGCGACGCCGGCCACGGGCGCCCGCGGATGCGGCACCCGCCGCGCCATGGGAGCGAGCCGATGACCGCCCTGCGATTCCTGCGCAATTGGTTCCTGGTGTCGATCCCGCTCGGCCTCCTGATCGGCCGGTTCATCAAGGCCGGCGAAGGGCCGCCGAGACGAGACCGGCGGTGATTACCGGAGACCGGTCCGATAGACAGGGCGCGACTTGCTATTCTGACGCTCGGATGTCGATCATCAATAACATGTTAGCGAATCCGGCGCATTTTTACTGATATCGCGCCATACCGGCCGACCAGGGCAGGAACTTCGGCCGTGTCCCGCAACGCCAGCACCCCTGCCGCCGTCGCGGAACGCCGGGCGACCGAGCGGAGACCCACCGCCCTGCTGGCCTTCGCCCAGCAACGGGACGGCGCGCGCTATCCCTGCCAGGTCATGAACATCTCCGATCGCGGCGCGATGCTGGAGTTCCTGGGTTCGCAGGCGGTGCTGCTGGAGGACGTGTTCGACCTCGTGCTGGCGAGCGCCGAGATGCGCTACGCGGTCCAGCTCGTCTGGCGGAAGGAGCGGACGGTCGGCGTCCTGTTCTGCGGCGAGGCCGTGTGAGAGGTCGACCCTGCGGGCTCAGACCGCGAGCGTCGCCATCAGCGTGAGCCCGACGGCCGGCAGCGCCAGCGCCAGGACCGCGAGGGTGTCGAGGGGTGCGGGCCGGCTCGCCGCGAGCCAGCGACGCTCGGCGAACTTCTCGGCCGCGAACCCGGACAGGACCAGGCCGCAGCCGACGAACGTGACAAGCGCGGACATGGGTCGACCCTTCTTCGCAACGCCGCGCCGTGTGATGCGCCTGACGGGAGTACCCGCGGCGCGGCCATAAAGTTTCACCGCGGCGCGGATACGCCGGCGAAAGCGGCGGCGCGCCGGGAACGCCGCCGGCGCGTTCCCGCCTCTCCCGGGGACGAAGGGGTTGCAATCCCGCGCGGATCCGTCGAGGCGGAAGCCCAGCGTCATCGACGGGATTGTCGCGGGCGGCGGGAGGCCGGAAGCTTTGAAGACGAGCGGCAACGGCGTGGCCGTCGGACACGATGGCTGGCTGTACTGGGTCGGACGCGCCCGCGAGGTCGAAGCCTTCTACGGCGACACCGCGACCTCGCGGCGGATCCTGAAGCGCTGGACGCGGCTCATCGGGCGGCGCGCGCGGCGCCTCGACGACCTCGGGATCCGGCACGTGCACACCGTCGTCCCCGACAAGCTCGCGATCTATCCGGACCTGCTCGGCCGCCCCTTCCCGGGGCTCGACGATCCGCCCGTGGTTCGGCTCGCCCGGCTGGTCGCCGGGGACAGCGGGGCCCCGATGGTCGACCTGCAAGCACCGCTACTGGCGGCGCGAGTCGAGGAGCCCGTCTACCTGCGGACGGACACCCACTGGACCTACCGGGGCTACCTGACGGCGTACCGCGCGCTCTGCGAGGCCCTGGACGCGCCGGTGGCGGCGCACGTCTTCGCCGGAACCAGCGTGACCGAGCGCTTCACCTTCGATCTCGGTGAGAAGCTCGTCCCGCCGGTCGACGAGGCCTACGTCGCCTACGACTTCCCGCGCCACGCGGCACGGATCGACGCGAACGCCCTGGTAGCCGTGCGGGAATCCGGCCGGGCCGTGCGGCCGCGCGGACTGTTCGTCGGATCCCGCGTCGTTCTGAGGAACCCGGAGGCGCCGGATCCGCGCCGCGTGGTGCTGTTCGGCGATTCCTACATCTACAGCCCGGGCGCCCGGCTCACGGCGATGCTGGCCGAGACCTTCGCCGAGGTGCACGCGATCTGGTCGGCGAACATCGACTGGGCCTACGTCGAGGATGTCCGGCCCGACATCGTCGTCTTCGAGATCGCCGAGCGGTTCCTGCGGCAGGTTCCGAACGACCGGATCCGCATCGATCGCTTCGCGGCGTCGCGCGCGCGGCGGGCCGTCCGCCCGACGCTCCGGGAGCGGATCCGGCGCTGGCTGCGCTGAACCCGGCCGCTTCTAAAAGCGAGAGCCCCGCCGCGGTGGCGGCGGGGCTCTGCTCCCTCAGGTGCGCGGCGGCTCAGTAACCGCGGCCGTAATAGCCCGGGCCCCGGTCGAAGGCGCCCGCCGCGGCGGCGCCGGCGGCCGCGCCCGCGATACCGAGACCGATGGCGGCCCCGGTCGACAGGCCGCGGTGACGGCGGTAGCCGAAATCGCGCCGGTGGCCGTAGCCGCGATCGTAGCCGCGGCCGTAGCCGTAGCCGTGGTGGCCGCCGTAGCCGTAGCCATAACCCTGCGCCTGGGCGCCGGTGGCGCCGAGCGCGCCGAGGGACAGGGTGACGGCGGAGATGAGAGCGAGCTTGCGCATCGGTGACTCCTTCGCAGTTGCGTTGGGACCCCAACCCAAAGCGCAACCAGGGGTTCCGATTTTCATGTGGGCAGGGCGCCGACCGCGCCGGATGTCAAAAGTGAGGATCGAGGATGTGGTGAGCGCGCTGGGACTCGAACCCAGGACCTACAGATTAAAAGTCCGTTGCTCTACCAGCTGAGCTACGCGCTCGCGTCCCGGGCCGCGCGGCGGCCCGTCGGGGACGGCGCGTCCGCAATAGGTGAGCGGGACCGGGGGGTCAACACGACGGAGGTGGACAACCCTCAGGCCGCGTCGCCGCGGGTCCGCTCGACGATGTCCCGGGCCTCGTCGAAGGCCGCGTCCGCGTCGAGCTCGGTGGTGTCGAGCCGGACCGCGTCCTCGGCCATGCGCAGGGGGGCGGCGCTGCGCGACGCGTCCCGGGCGTCGCGGGCCTCGATGTCGGCCAGGATCGCCGCGAAGGTCGCTGCCTCGCCGCGGCCGGCCAGCTCGCGGTGGCGGCGGCGGGCACGCTCCTCGGACGAGGCGGTGATGAACAGCTTCACCGCGGCCTCGGGGCACACGACCGTGCCGATGTCGCGCCCGTCGAGCACCGCCCCCTGCGGGTCGGCGGCGAAGCGGCGCTGCCACGCGAGCAGCCCGGCGCGGACCTCCGGCACCGACGAGACGCGGGAGGCCGCCTCGCCCATTGCCCGCTCGCGCAGGCGCGGATCGTCGAGCCGACCGGCGTCGAGGGCCTGGGCCGCCCGCGCCGCGGCGGCGGCATCGTCCAGCGACAGACCGGCGTCGATCAGGGCAAGCGCCACCGCCCGGTAGAGGAGCCCGGTGTCGAGATGCGGCAGGCCGTAATGGTCGGCCAGACGCTTGGCGAGGGTACCCTTGCCGGACGCGGCCGGTCCGTCGATCGCGATGACGAGCGGCATGGCGGTCACGCCCCGATCTGGCCGCCGAGGGCCTGCATGGTCGGAAGGAAGCTCGGGAAGCTCGTGGCGATCATCGCGCCGTCATCCACCGTGACCGGGTTCCGCGCCGCGAGCCCCATCACCAGGAACGCCATGGCGATGCGGTGGTCGAGGTGGGTCGCCACCGTCCCGCCGCCCGGCGCCGCGGTGCCGTCGCCCTCGACCACGAGATCGTCGCCCTCGACCGCGTGGCGGACGCGGTTCGCGGCGAGCCCGGCCGCCACGGCCGCGAGGCGGTCCGATTCCTTCACCCGCAGCTCGTGCAGGCCGTTCATCCGGGTCCGGCCCTCGGCGAAGCTCGCCGCCACCGCCAGCACCGGGTACTCGTCGATCATCGCGGGCGCCCGCTCGGCCGGGACGTCGACGCCGGTCAGGCGGCTCGCGCGCACGCGCAGGTCGGCTACGGTCTCGCCGCCCTCCTCCCGCTCGGCCACGCGCTCGATCTGCGCGCCCATCTCGAGGAGCGTCGTGATCAGCCCGATGCGCAGCGGGTTCATCATCACGCCCTCGATCACCACGTCGGAGCCGGGCACGATCAGCGCCGCCACCAGCGGGAACGCCGCCGAGGAGGGGTCGGCCGGCACCACCACGTCGGTGCCGCGCAGGGTCGGCTGGCCCGTCAGCGCGACCTTGCGGCCGTGGCCGCCCGGACCGTGCGGCTCGACGCTGACCGCGGCGCCGAACAGGCGCAGCATCCGCTCGGTGTGGTCGCGGGTCGCGGCCGCCTCGATCACGGTCGTGACGCCGGGGGCGTTGAGGCCGGCCAGTAGGACCGCCGACTTGATCTGCGCGGAGGCCGCCGGGGTCTCGTAGGTGATCGGGATCGCCTCCCTGGGACCCCGCAGGGTCAGGGGCACGCGTCCGCCCTCGGCCTCGGCCAGGACCTGCGTGCCCATCCGGGTGAGAGGGTCGAGGATGCGGCGCATCGGCCGCGAGCGCAGGGAGGCGTCGCCGTCGAAGGTCGCGGTCACCGGCTGCCCGCCGACCACGCCCATCATCAGCCGCGAACCGGTGCCGGCATTGCCGAAATCGAGAACCTCGGCCGGGTCGCCGAGGCCGCCGATCCCGACGCCCCGGACCCGCCAGCTCCCGGCCCCGAGGCGCTCGACCCCTGCCCCGAGCGCCTTCGCGGCGGCGGCGGTGCGCAGGACGTCGTCGCCCTCCAGCAGGCCCTCGACCCGCGTCTCGCCCTGGCTGAGCAGGCCGAGGATCATCGACCGGTGCGAGATCGACTTGTCGCCGGGCGGGCGCAGGCGTCCGCGCAGCGGGGCGCCCGGCGCGGCGGTGAGGGGCTGGGGGGTCGAATCGTGCGACACGGGACGTCCGTTCGGGCTCTGAGACGTGGGCCTGGATCCGGCGCGTCGCGCGGCCCTGCCGCGGCGCTGCAATCGGACGGTGAAATCGCCGCGCCGTTAACACGGGCACCGCCCGCCGTCATCCATCCGCTGCCCGCGCCGATCCCGGGCGCCGCACGCGGGGGCGCGCCGCCCGAAACGCCCTGCGCGGGCTCGATTGACAGGCGCTTTCACCGCGACTAACGGGGCGCCTCCCCCGAGACAGTACTGACGACGAGGTGTCCGCCCGTGGCCCGACCGGAACTTGGCTTGAAGCGCCAGTGCATGAGCTGCGGCGCGAAGTTCTACGACCTCGCCCGCGATCCCGCGGTCTGCCCGAAATGCGGCGCGGTCTATCAGGCGGTGGCCACCTCCAGCCGTGCGGCCCCCCCGGCGCTGTCGCGGGGCCCGGCCAACACCGACGATGAGGACGAGACGGACGAGAAGGGCCCGGAGATGGTCTCCCTCGACGAGGTCGAGGCCGCCGAGGACGACGCCGATCCCACGCCCGAGGACGACTCGGTCGAGGACGGGGAATCCTCCGACGACGATACCTTCCTGGAGGAAGAGGATTCCGGCGACGACGACGTCTCCGACCTGATCGACGGCGATATCGAGAACGACGAGGAGGGCTGAGGCGGCCTCCGTCTCTCCCGACCAAAAACCCCCGGCGGCAGCGAAAAAGGGGGTTGAGTCCGCGATGCGAGCCGCCTATAGAACCGGCCTCGCCGACCGCGACCCGGACCGGCGAGACCCCGCGGTACCCAAACCGCGGTGGATGTAAAAAGTGGGGCCTTAGCTCAGCTGGGAGAGCGCTTCCATGGCATGGAAGAGGTCATCGGTTCGATCCCGTTAGGCTCCACCATTCCTCGCGTGCGCGACGCGGCCGTCCCGGCCTTCCGCGCTATCAGGCAGATCCCCACAGCACCGTCCCTGCGCGCAGCGAAGCGATCCCGTAGGCGCGACGACTGAGGTCGCGCGGTCCTGAGTCACCACGCGTTGCTCGTGATGGCGGAGAGGACATCGCCCGAGGGTTTCAGGCGGAACCCGTCCCGGCCGACCAGGCCCGCATCGGGACTCCTCGCTGTATCAATCCGGCTCAGCGGGTCAGGTGACCGAGCGGCAGCGCGGTCGTGTACTTCACCTGCCCCAGGGCGAAGCTCGAGCGGATGTTGGCCACGCCGGGGATCCGCGTGAGGTGGTCGAGGACGAGCTTCTGGTACTGGCCCAGATCCTCGACGACGACGCGCAGCATGTAGTCGGCCTCGCCGCTCATCAGGTAGCACTCCATCACCTCCGGGCGGCTGCGCACCGCCTCGTCGAAGGCCTGGAGCGCGGCCTGGGTCTGCTTCTCAAGCGACACGTGGACGAAGACGTTGACCGCGAGCCCGAGGCTCAGCGGGTCGACCACCGCCACGCAGCCGCGGATCACCCCCGCCTCCTTCAGGTCGTTGACGCGTCGCCAGCACGGCGACGTCGACAGGCCGACCCGCTCCGCGAGATCCGCGATGCTGATCTCGCTGTCCTGCTGCAGGCACTCGAGGATGCGCAGGCTCGCGGCGTCGAGGGCGGCCGGTCGGGCGGGCATGCGATCGGTCTCCGGTCGGGAGCCGCGTGCGCGGTCCGGGGCGCAGGATGCGGCATGTTTTGCCGCCTACAGCCCGCATCTCGGAATATCAATCCGCGAGCCCCGGCATCGCGGCAAATATCCGGCATGTCCCGCCGCCGCGATCCTCGTATGATCGCGCCGACCAGGGAGGCCGCGCCGATGAACGCCATACCGCCGAAAGCCACGATCGCGCGGTCCGCCGAGGTGGATCACGATCCGGCCGAGACCCAGGACTGGCTCGCCGCGCTGGAATCCGTCTTCCGCACCGAGGGTGCGGCCCGGGCGCGCTTCATCCTCGATCGCCTGGAGCGGCGCTCGAAGGAGATCGGCATCCTCGACGAGGCCCTGCCCTACTCGCCCTACCGGAACACGATCGCGCTGGAGAAGCAGCCGCGCTACCCCGGCGACCTCGACATCGAGGAGCGCCTGACCTCGATCATGCGCTGGAACGCGCTGGCCATGGTGGTGCGTGCCAACATGGCCTACGGCGAGCTCGGCGGCCACGTGGCGAGCTACGCCTCGGCGGCGGAGCTGTTCGAGGTCGGCTTCAATCACTTCTTCAAGGGCGGCACGGACGGCGACCTCGTCTATTTCCAGCCGCACTCCGCGCCGGGCGTCTACGCGCGGGCCTTCCTCGAGGGCCGGCTGTCCGAGGAGCAGCTGAAGCACTACCGCCAGGAGATCGCCGGCGACGGGCTGTGCTCCTACCCGCATCCCTGGCTGATGCCGGATTTCTGGCAGGTCCCCACCGGCTCCATGGGCATCGGCCCGATCCACGCGGTCTACCAAGCGCGGTTCATGCGCTACCTCGGCGACCGGGGCCTCGCCGACACCACCGGCCGGCACGTCTGGGGCGTGTTCGGCGACGGCGAGATGGACGAGCCCGAGTCGATCGGCGGCCTGGCGCTCGCCGCGCGCGAGAATCTCGACAACCTAACCTTCGTCATCAACTGCAACCTGCAGCGGCTCGACGGGCCGGTGCGCGGCAACGGCCAGATCATCCAGGAGTTGGAGAGCCTGTTCCGCGGCGCCGGCTGGAACGTCATCAAGGTGCTGTGGGGCTCGGAGTGGGACGGGATCTTCGCCCGCGACACCAACCACGCCCTGCTGCGCCGCTTCGCCGAGACGGTGGACGGCAAGTACCAGACGCTCGGTGCCAAGGACGGCGCCTACAACCTCGCCCACTTCTTCGGCGAGGATCCGGAGGTGCGCGAGCTCGTCGCCCACATGTCGGATGCCGACGTCGACCGGCTGAAGCGCGGCGGCCACGACTTCCGCAAGCTCTACGCGGCCTTCGCGGCCGCCAAGGCCACCAAGGGCCGGCCGACGGTGATCCTGGCCAAGACCAAGAAGGGCTACGGCATGGGCGGCGCGGGCGAGTCGCGCATGACCGCCCACCAGGCCAAGAAGCTCGACGTCGACGCGCTGCGCGCCTTCCGCGACCGCTTCGCCCTGCCGCTGTCGGACGCGCAGGTGGAGGGCCTGGCCTTCTACAAGCCGGCCGAGGACGGCGCCGAGATGCGCTACCTGCGCGAGCGGCGCGAGATGCTCGGCGGCGTCCTGCCGGCCCGCCGCCGCACGGCGCCGACGGTCCCGGTTCCGGAGCTCTCCACCTACGCGGGCTTCGCCCTCGAGGCTGGCGGCAAGGAGATGTCGACCACCACCGCGGTGGTGCGCCTGTTCGGCAACCTCCTGAAGCACAAGGATCTCGGGCCGCGCATCGTGCCGATCGTCGCCGACGAGGCGCGGACCTTCGGCATGGCCAACCTGTTCCGGCAAGTCGGGATCTACGCGCCGCAGGGGCAGCTCTACGAGCCGGAGGATGCCGGCTCCATGCTCTACTACCGCGAGGCCCGGGACGGGCAGCTCCTCGAGGAGGGCATCACCGAGGCCGGGGCGATCTCGTCCTGGACGGCGGCGGCCACGTCCTACAGCGTCCACGGCCTGTCGATGCTGCCGTTCTACATCTACTACTCGATGTTCGGCTTCCAGCGGGTCGGCGACCTGATCTGGGCGGCGGCCGACCAGCGGGCCCGCGGCTTCCTGATCGGCGCCACGGCGGGCCGCACGACGCTCGGCGGCGAGGGCCTGCAGCACCAGGACGGTTCGAGCCACATGCAGGCGGCCGCGATCCCGAACTGCCGGGCCTACGATCCGGCCTTCGCGTACGAGATGGCGGTGATCGTCGACCGGGGCGCCCGGGCGATGATGGAGGAAGGCGAAGACGCCTTCTACTACCTCACGGCGATGAACGAGAACTACGCCCAGCCGTCCATGCCGCAGGGGGCGGAGGCCGGGATCCTGAAGGGCATGTACCGCCTGTCGGGGCCGGAGGCCGGACAAGGGACGGGCGCCGCTGTGCGGCTCCTGGGCTCCGGGGCGATCCTGCCGGAGGTGATCGCAGCGGCGACGATGCTCGCGCAGGATTTCGGCGTCGCGGCCGAGGTGTTCAGCGTGACGAGCTTCAGCGAGCTGGCCCGCGACGCCCGCGAGGCCGAGCGGCAGGCGATGCTCAACCCGGAGGCCGAGGCGCCGGTCAGCCACGTGGCGGCGCTGCTGCCGGGCACGGCGCCCATCGTCGCGGCGAGCGACTACGTCCGGGCCTACCCGCAGCTGATCGCCTCCTATGTCGGCGCGCGCTTCGTCACCCTCGGCACCGACGGGTTCGGGCGCAGCGACACCCGCAACGCGCTCCGCCGGTTCTTCGAGGTCGACCGGCAGCACGTGGTCATCGCCGCCCTGCACGCTCTGGCCGAGGCCGGCACGGTGCCGCGCGCCGCGGTGGCGGACGCGATCCGCCGCTACGGCGTCGCGGCCGACGCGCCCGCGCCCTGGACGATCTGAGGCCGGGCGCCCCGTCGAGGGGCGCCGCCCGCCCCCACCCCTTTTCCGAACGCCCGACCCACGGACACCCGACCGCATGAGCGCCGCGCTGCAGATCGCCCTCCCGGATATCGGCGACTACCGGGACGTGCCGGTCATCGAGCTTCTGGTGAAGCCCGGCGACCGCCTCGCGGTGGACGACCTGATCCTCAGCATCGAGTCCGACAAGGCCACCATGGAGGTCCCCTCCCCGGTCGCCGGCATCGTGCGCGAGTTGCTGGTGTCGGTGGGGACGAAAGTGTCCGAGGGCACGCCGATCCTGACGGTGGAGCCTGCCGAGGGCGGCGGGGTCGAGACCGCGGCGGCACCGCCTGCCGCGGCCGCAGCGCCGTCGGCTTCCGGGCAGGGCGCGGGTCCCCGCTCCCGTGCGGGAGAGGGACAGGGTGAGGGATCCGGGTTGTCCGGAGACGGCACCCCCCTCACCCCAGCCCTCGCCCGCACGGGAGAGGGAGCCGGTCGCGCCTCGCCGGAGCCGATGCGGGCCGACCCGATCCAGGCGACGAGCGGCGACGTGCATGCCAGCCCGTCGGTCCGCCAGCTCGCGCGCGAGCTGGGCGTCGGGCTCGACCGCGTCGCCGCCACCGGCCCGAAGGGGCGGATCCTGCGCGAGGACGTGCACGCCTTCGTCAAGGCGGCCCTCAACGCGCCGGTCCAGGCGCCCGCCGCCGCGTCCGGCATCGGCGCCGGCCTGCCGCCCTGGCCGGAGGTCGACTTCGCCAAGTACGGGCCGGTGCGGCGCGAGCCGCTCTCGCGCATCCAGAGTCTCTCTGGGGCCAATCTCAGCCGCAACTGGCTGACGATCCCGCACGTGACCAATTTCGACCGGGCCGACGTCACCGAGATCGAGTCGTTCCGGGTCGGCCTCAACACGGAGACACGCACGCCGCCCGCCCGGGTCACCATGGTGGCCTTCCTGATCAAGGCGGCGGCCTCGGCGCTGCGCGCCTATCCGCGCTTCAATTCCTCCCTGGAGGGCAGCGACCTCGTCCTGAAGGACTACGTCCATGTCGGCTTCGCGGTGGACACGCCGAAGGGCCTGATGGTGCCGGTGGTGCGCGACTGCGACCGCAAGGGCCTCATCGAGATCGCCACCGAGATGGCCGCGATGGCCGAGAAGGCCCGGGCCGGAACCCTCCCGGGTTCCGACATGCAGGGCGGCTGCTTCTCGGTGTCGTCGCTCGGCGGCATCGGCGGCGACGGCTTCACCCCGATCATCAACGCCCCCGAGGTCGCGATCCTGGGCGCGGCGCGCTCGCGCACCGAGGCGGTCTGGGACGGCAAGGCCTTCCAGCCGCGCCTGATCCTGCCGCTCAGCCTGTCCTGGGACCACCGCGTCGTGGACGGCGTCGCCGCCGCCCGCTTCCTCGGCCACGTGGCCTCGGTCCTGTCGGACCTGCGCCGCGCCCTCCTGTGACCGCCGCCATGCCCGAGACCCTCGACATCCGCGTCCCCGATCTCGGGGACTACGCCGACGTGCCCGTCATCGAGATCCCGGTGGCGCCCGGCCAGCCGGTCGCCAAGGACCAGACCCTGCTGGTGGTCGAATCCGACAAGGCGACGCTGGACATCCCCTCCCCCGCGGCGGGCCGCCTCGTGGAGATGCTGGTCGGCCTCGGCGACACGGTCTCGGCCGGCACCCTCGTCGCCCGCCTCGCGGTCGAGGCGACCGACGCGCGCGGCGAACCGACCCCTGCGCCGGCCTCGGCTCCGACCCCCGCGCCCACGCCCGCCGCGCCGCCGCCGAAGCCGCAGGCCGGCGCGGGCTGCGATCTCCTGGTGATCGGCGGAGGACCGGGCGGCTACTCGGCCGCCTTCCGGGCCGCCGATCTCGGGCAGCGGGTCATCCTGGTCGAGCGCCACGCGACCCTCGGCGGCGTCTGCCTCAACGTGGGCTGCATCCCCTCGAAGGCGCTGCTCCACGTGGCCGCGGTCACCGAGGAGGCCGTCCGGCTGGCCGCGCACGGGATCAGCTTCGGCGCGCCGACGGTCGATCTGGAGAAGCTGCGGACCTTCAAGGCCGGCACCGTACGCCGCCTCACCGACGGGCTCGCCCAGATGGCGCGCCAGCGCAAGGTCGAGGTGGTCCGCGGGACAGCCCGCTTCACCGGGCCCGACACGGTCTCGGTGACGCTGCACGACGGCGGCACGCGGGACGTCACCTTCACGGGCGCCGTCGTGGCGGCGGGCTCCGCGCCGGTGGCCCTGCCGATGCTCCCGGACGATCCGCGGATCGTGAATTCCACCGGGGCGCTGGAACTGCCCGCCGTGCCGCGCCGGCTCCTGGTGATCGGCGGCGGCATCATCGGCCTGGAGATGGCGACCGTCTACAGCGCCCTCGGCGCGCGGGTCGACGTGGTCGAGCGCCTGCCCGGCCTGCTCGAGGGCGTCGACCGGGATCTCGTCAGCGTCTGGACGAAGCGCAACGCCCACCGTTTCGACCGCGTCCTGACAGGGATCGAGGTCGTCTCCGCCGAGGCGAAACCGGACGGGATCGCCGTGACCTTCTCGGGCGGGGCCGAGCCCGGAACCTACGACCTCGTTCTCCAGGCCGCCGGCCGCCGGCCCAACGGGGCGACGCTCGGCCTCGACGCGGCCGGCGTGGCGCTGGACGGCGGCTTCGTGCCGGTGGACGCCCAGATGCGCACGAACGTGCCGCACATCTTCGCCATCGGCGATTGCGTCGGCCAGCCGATGCTCGCCCACAAGGCGGTGCATCAGGGCCACGTCGCCGCCGAGGCGGCCGCCGGCCACAAGGCCGGGTTCGACGCCGCCGTGATCCCCTCGGTCGCCTACACCGACCCGGAGATCGCCTGGGCCGGCCTCACCGAGACGGCCGCGAAGGCGGCCGGGCGGGCCGTCGAGGTGGCGCGCTTCCCCTGGGCCGCTTCGGGCCGGGCCATCGCCAACGGCGCCGATTACGGCCTGACCAAGCTGCTGTTCGACGCGCAGACCAGGCGCGTCGTCGGCGGCGCCATCGTCGGCCCGAGCGCCGGCGACATGATCGGCGAGGTCGCGCTGGCGATCGAGATGGGCGCCGACGCCACCGATATCGGCCGGACGATCCACCCCCACCCGACGCTCGGCGAGACGATCGGTCTCGCGGCAGAGGCCGGGCTCGGCCTCTGCACCGACCTGCCGCCGGTCGCCCGTCGGTAGACACGACATCGGCGCCGGGCCCGTCCGCCCGGCGGCTCGACGGATCGCCGCGTCTTGTATAGATCTCGGCCCGCGTCGCCGGCTCGGCCGGGAAGCCGTCCGGTCGGAGCGTTCTGCCGGGCCTCGATGCGGCGGCACGTAGCGAAGATCTGGTGGTTCAGCTGGGAGGATATGATCCGAGATGCTGTGGCACACCGGAAAGTCTTTCCGCCATGCCGTCCGCATTTTGCCATTACTGGCACGGGATCAATCGGCGCGCGGGGCCCCGCGGCCCGCAACGGCCGCACAGGCGTTCCGGGTACCGCCCCTGGCCCTCGCGGTGCTGCTGGGGTCGGTCGCGGTGACCGGGTCGCCGAGCTGGGCGCGCGATGCCGCCGAGGCGCCGAAGCCGGCCGATACGCCGTCCGCCGCCGACGGGCCGCAGGCGCTCATCGCCTCGCTGCGGAGCCGTATCCTCGCGGCGCACAGCGCGACCTTCGCTCTCGAGAGCTGGTGTGCCGACTACAAGCTCGCCGGAGACCCGCACCTCGTGGCGGAGCGCGTGGCCGTCGCCGACAAGCCCCTGACGGCCGCGCAGCGCGCCCGTCTCGCGATCGGCCCGGACGAGCCGGTGCGCTACCGCCGCGTCCGTCTCGCCTGTGGGGACCGCGTCCTGTCCGAGGCGGATAACTGGTACGTGCCGGCCCGGCTCACGCCGGAGATGAACGCGACGCTGGACACCACCCGCACGCCCTTCGGCCGGGTCGTGCGTCCCCTCGCCCCGGTGCGCAGCACCGTCGAGGTGCGCGCGCCGGTCCGGAGCGCCGCGCCCGGACCGGACGATCCGCTCTTCGAGATCGACGCCGTGCTGTCGACCGGGGCCGGGCAGCCGTTCTGCGAGGTCGTCGAGACGTATCTGGGCGGTGCGCTGCCGCAGGCATCGCGGTAGAACCCGGCCGCGTTCTCGGTTGGGAGGAACAGGTATGGGTTCGAGGTTTCGTCGCGCGGTTCTGGCCCTGCTCGCGACGGGCGCGGCGTGCGCGCCGGCCCTGGCGGCCGATCCGGCCGGCGTATGGCTGACGGAAACCGGCAGTTCGAAGGTCCGCATCGCGCCCTGCGGCGGCGGCTTCTGCGGCACGATCATCAGCGCACCCGGGAAGGGGCTCGACGCGAAGAACCCGGATCCGGCCCTGCGCGGCCGCAGCGTCGTCGGCGTCCAGATCCTCGACGCGCGACAGCCCGAAGGCGGCGGCTTCTCAGGGTCGCTCTACAACCCGAACGACGGCAAGACCTATTCCGGTTCGCTGAAGCTCACGGGACCCGACTCGCTCGAGGTCTCCGGCTGCGTCATGAGCGTGTTCTGCAAGCGGCAGACCTGGACGCGCGTGAAGTGATCGCGCGCGGCGGGCGCCGGGGCGAGGCGGTGCCGCGTCGCAACAACGCGGGATCGATCGCGCGCGACTGAGGTTGCCTGAGCCTGGAACCAGCAAGGATTCTCATGACCCGGACATGTCTCGCCGCCCTTCTCGCCCTCGCCACCGTCGCGCCGGCCAGCGCCCAGGTCGAGGCCCGGCCCGTCGCGCCCGCTCCCGGCGCGCCGGGCGTGGTGAGCCAGCAGATCGACGCCACCGGGAACGAAGCCGCCGTGAGCTACTCGCCCACCGGCCGGCCGGCCGACACGATCTCCAACAACTCGGCGGCAGCGGGCAACGCCAACCAGCCGTCGCGGGTCGCGCCGCAGGGCGGTGGCGGCGGCGGCAGCCGGTGATCTCGCCTGATCCCCGGTGACCCGAGCGGCGCAGGACCCGCGAGGGGGCCGCGATGTTCACCCGGGGCCGGAACGGACGCGGGAGCCTGTCGGGCCGACCGCGCCGGTCTCGCGGAGGACGATCGGACCGCACCCGTGACGGTGCGGCCCTTCCGCGGCCCGTCGCGGCTCAGGCGGCCTCGGTGAGGGCCTGCGCGACGGCGTCGAGGGCGGCCTCGGCCCCGGCTCCGTTCGGGCCGCCGGCCTGCGCCATGTCGCGGCGGCCGCCGCCGCCCTTCCCGCCGAGCGCCCCGGCCCCGGCCCGGACCAGGCCGACCGCGTCGTAGCGCGCGGTCAGGTCGTCGGTGACGCCGACCACCAGCCCGGCCTTGCCGTCCGGTCCGACGCCGACCACCGCCACGATGCCGGAGCCCAGGCGCTTCTTCTCCTCGTCGACGATCGGCTTGAGGTCGCGCATGTCGAGCCCCTCGATGACGGAGCGGCGGAAGGCCACCCCGCCGATCTCGGTCTGCTGCGCGCCCGAGCCCGGGCCGCCCTCGCCGCCCATGGCGAGCTTGCGACGGGTCTCGGCCAGTTCGCGCTCCAGGCGGCGCCGGTCCTCCATCAGCGCGGTCAGGCGGTCGGGCGCCTCCGAGACCGGCGCCTTGAGGATGCCGGCGAGCGCCGCCAGCGTCCGGGCCTCCTCGGCCCGGTGACGGCGCGCCGCGTCGGCCGTCAGCGCCTCGATCCGGCGCACGCCCGCGCCCACCGCGCTCTCGGCCACGATGGTGATCGCCCCGATATCGCCGGTGCGCGCGGCGTGAGTGCCACCGCAGAGCTCCACGGAGAAGTTCTTGGCGCGCGGTTGCGCGGCGTCGCCGTCGACCGGCAGCCCCATCGAGACCACCCGCACCTCGTCGCCGTACTTCTCGCCGAACAGCGCGCGGGCGCCCGACGCGATCGCGTCGTCCACGGCCATCAGCTTCGTGACGACGGGCGCGTTCTGCAGCAGCACCGCGTTGGCGATGTCCTCGACGCGGCCGAGCTCGTCGGCCTCAATCGGCTTCGGGTGGCTGATGTCGAAGCGCAGCCGGTCGGGGCTGACCAGCGAGCCCTTCTGGGCGACGTGGTCGCCCAGCACCTGCCGCAGGGCCTCGTGGAGCAGGTGGGTGGCCGAGTGGTTGGCCCGGATCGCCCTGCGGCGGGCGTTGTCGACCTTCAACTCGACCGGCTGGTCGAGGCCCACCGTCCCCTCCTCCACGGTGACGTGATGGACGAACACGTCGCCGAGCTTCTTCTGGGTGTCGGTCACCCGCGCCCGCACGCCCGGCGCCAGGATCAGGCCGGTATCGCCGACCTGGCCGCCCGACTCCCCGTAGAACGGCGTCTGGTTGACGAGGACGAGGCCGGTCTGACCAGCCTCGAGGGCCTTCACCTCGGCGCCGTCGCGCAGGAGCGCGGTCACGATGCCCTCGGCGGTCTCGGTCTCGTAGCCCAGGAATTCGGTGGCGCCGACGCGCTCGCGCAGTCCGAACCACACCGTCTCGGTCGCCGCCTCGCCCGAGCCCTTCCAGGCCTCGCGGGCCGCCTGCTTCTGGCGCTGCATCGCGGCCGCGAAGGCGTCGGTGTCCACGCCAATGCCGCGGGCCTTGAGGGCGTCCTGCGTCAGGTCGAGGGGGAAGCCGTAGGTGTCGTAGAGGGTGAAGGCGGTCTCGCCGGAGAGCTTGTCGCCCTCCCGGAGGTCGCGGCTCTCGGCGTCGAGGATCGACAGGCCCCGCTCGAGGGTGCGGCGGAAGCGGGTCTCCTCCAGCTTCAGGGTCTCGGCGATCAGGCTCTCGGCCCGCATCAGCTCCGGGTAGGCCTGGCCCATCTCGCGCACGAGGGTCGGCACGAGGCGGAACATGGTGGGCTCGCGGGCCCCCAGGATCTCGGCGTGGCGCATGGCGCGGCGCATGATCCGGCGCAGCACGTAGCCGCGGCCCTCGTTGCCCGGCAGCACACCGTCGGCCACCAGGAAGGAGGCCGCCCGCAGGTGGTCGGCGATCACCCGGTAGGACGCCATCGTGGCCGCCTCCGGCGCCCGCGAGACCGCGTGGGCCACGGCGTCGATCAGGGCGCGGAACAGGTCGGTGTCGTAGTTCGAGTGGACGCCCTGGAGGATCGCCGCCATGCGCTCCAGGCCCATGCCCGTGTCGATCGACGGCCGCGGCAGCGGGTTCCGGACGCCCGGCTCCAGTTGCTCGTACTGCATGAACACGAGGTTCCAGAACTCGAGGAAGCGGTCTCCGTCCTCGTCCGGCGAGCCGGGCGGGCCGCCCTGCAGCGCCGGGCCCTGGTCGATGAAGATCTCCGAGCAGGGGCCGCAGGGGCCGGTATCGCCCATCTGCCAGAAATTGTCGGAGGTCCCGATCCGGATGATCTTGTCGTCGGAGAAGCCGGCGATCTTCTTCCACAGGCCGGCGGCCTCGTCGTCGTCGGCGTAGACGGTGACGAGGAGCTTGTCGGGCTTGAGGCCGAACTCCTTGGTGATCAGCGTCCAGGCCAGCTCGATCGCGCGGTCCTTGAAGTAGTCGCCGAACGAGAAGTTGCCGAGCATCTCGAAGAAGGTGTGGTGGCGCGCGGTGTACCCGACATTGTCGAGGTCGTTGTGCTTGCCGCCGGCCCGCACGCATTTCTGCGCCGTCGTCGCCCGGTCGTAGGCGCGCTTCTCCATCCCGGTGAAGACGTTCTTGAACTGCACCATGCCGGCGTTCGTGAACATCAGCGTCGGGTCGTTCTTCGGCACGAGGCTCGAGGACGGCACGACCTCGTGGCCCGCCTTGGCGAAGTAGTCGAGGAAGGTCGACCGGATCTCGTTGACGCCGCTCATCGGGGCTGACTCTGGCAGTACGGACGGGAAAGGGCGGCCGCGCGTCATCCGCCCGGCGCCCGCATGGCGCCCTCTTAAGGAGGGATGCCGCGCGAGTCACGGGCGGCCTGCCCCGAAATCTCCACGGGACGCCGCAACTCGGCCACAAGCGCGGCCGTGTTGTCGCCACATCTGTCAAGCGATGGTGAGTCCGTAGCGCCACAGCGGCGTGTGGAGAGTCGGGATAACGATGCAGGGCCGCACGGTCGGATCGCCGAGGACCATCACCGGCAAGCAGGGCCATTTCGGCTCGGGCCGCGCCGACGTGATCGCCGCACAGCCCATGCTGGGCCGTGCCCATGGCAGCCGCCCCGCGCTGTTCCGCTCCCTGCTCACCGTCTCGATGATCGCCGGCGGCCTCAGCGCCGCGCTGATCGGGTCGGGCGTGGACCTCGCCAAGGTCGGCCTGTCGCCGGCCGTGTCGGTCGCGGAGGCCGCCACCGAGCTCCCGATGCCGCGCCCGCGCATCCACACCGTCGCCCTCACCACCCCGCTGGAGCAGACGCCGCTGCGCGCCGCCGCGAGCTTCGCCCCGGTGCACGACCTCGACACCGAACTCGGCTCCAACACGGTCGACCGCGTGTCGTACGACTTCCTGCTCTCCGAGAGCGCCGTCGGCGATCCGAACGACATCCTCGAGTTCGGCCCGATGAAGATCCGGCGCCACCTCGTGCAGACGATCGTCCGGGCGGCCCAGGCGGTCCAGACCGATCCGGTGCTGCTGATGGCGGTAGCCGACAAGGAATCGAGCTTCGTCACGGCGGTCCAGGCCAAGACGTCCTCGGCGACGGGCCTCTACCAGTTCATCGAGCGGACCTGGCTCGGCGTGGTTCGCGACTTCGGCGCCAAGTACGGGCTGGAGAAGGACGCGGCGCTGATCACCTCCGACGCCAACGACCGGCCGGTGATCACCGATCCGGCGGAGCGCGCCCGGGTGCTGGAACTGCGCCGCGACCCGTACCTCTCGGCGCTGATGGCCGGCGAGATGCTGAAGCGCGACGCGGCCCGCATCGCCCTGCGCATCGGCCGCGAGCTGACCCTCGGCGAGGTCTACCTCGCCCACTTCCTCGGACCGGACGACGCCGAGGAGTTCCTCGCCAACGTCGTGAACAAGCCGGCCGCCGCCGCGGCGGCCCTGCTCCCGGGGCCGGCCCGGGCCAACCGCTCGATCTTCTTCGCCGCCGGGCGCTTCGTCGGGCGCGGCCGCCACCGCAAGCCCCTGAGCCTGTCGGTCGCACAGGTGCACGAGAAGTTCGAGGCGATGATGAGCACCCGCGGGACGCGCTACCAGAACGTCCGCCAAGTCTCTGGAATCATGGCGTATGCCGACGCCGACGCCGGGCTCGCCACGCAGTAACGGCTCTGTGACGCCGGGCGGGATTCCGAACGCCCGGCGCAACCAGCGGCGGATTGCCGACTTTCCTCCTTCGAGCGCCGCATCCTCGGGCGGCGCGGAAGTCGACTTCGGGGGGAGTCCTTGAAAAAGCACCAGACGAGCGCACCCCTGCCGCTCACCGATACGCTGTCACCGGGTATTCCGCTCGATCAGATCGGTCAGAAACTGGCGTCGTTCTACGATGATCTGGTCACCGAGGGTGTGCCCGAACACCTCGCGGCCCTGGTCCGCCGCGTGCGGCAGAACGAGGGCGACGAGGCCGCCCTGGGCGCGCCGAGCGTCGTGGCGGCCGAGGCCGGTCCGCCGCGTCTCGCGCTCGTCGTGGAGGACGATCCCGAGATCCGCGCGCTCGCCGAGACCCTCTTGGAGGAAACCGAACTCGACGTGGTCGGGTGCGACAGCGCCGAGGCCGCCCTGTCGGTCCTCCAGGCGCGCGGGGGCGACGTCGCCCTCGTCTTCGCCGACGTCCGGCTGGCCGGCGAGATGGACGGCCTCCAGCTCGCCCGCGCGGTAGCGACCCTGTGGCCTCGGGCCCGCCTGGTGATCACCTCGGGCCACGGCATTCCCCGCCCCGAGTTGCCGGCCGAGGCCGTCTTCATCGCCAAGCCGTGGCGCCCCCTCGACGTGCTGGTCGAGGCCGAGCGCGCCGCCGCCGACCCGGCCCCGCCGGTGGTCTGAGGCGTTCCGCGCGGCCGGGCCCGGCCCTTGCATCGCCGGTGACCGCGTCGGCGCGAGCCCGGAGCCTGCGACTTGCCGATCCTCTCCGTCCGCCACCGCACGGTCTACCGGTACCGGCGTCCGGTCGCCTTCGGCGAGCACCGGATCATGTTCCGGCCGCGCGACAGCTACGATCAGCGGCTGATCGCGGCGACCCTCGACATCGCCCCGGAGCCGGCCTCCCTGCGCTGGCTGTTCGACGTGTTCGGCAACTGCGTGGCGGTCGCCACCTTCGACACCCGCGCCGAGACCCTGACCTTCGACTGCGGCATCACCCTCGACCACACCCCGGAGCACGCGCCGGTCTTCCCCCTGGCGCCGCACGCGACCCACTACCCGTTCGGCTACGGGGCGGAGGACATGCCGGACCTCGCCCGCTCCATCGAGCGGCAATGGCCGGACCCGCGGCACGAGGTCGATGCCTGGGCGCGGAGCTTCCTGCCGCCGCAGGGCCGTATCCCGACGCAGGAGCTGCTGGCCGCGATGACGCGCAGCGTGCGGGCGAACTTCACCTACCTCGCCCGCTCCGAGAAGGGCGTGCAGGACCCGCTCACGACCCT
Source organism: Methylobacterium sp. 285MFTsu5.1 (assembly GCF_000383455.1). Taxonomy (NCBI): domain Bacteria; kingdom Pseudomonadati; phylum Pseudomonadota; class Alphaproteobacteria; order Hyphomicrobiales; family Methylobacteriaceae; genus Methylobacterium; species Methylobacterium sp. 285MFTsu5.1. The sequence goes on from NZ_KB911275.1 coordinate 131,073, forward strand.
GCGCACGAAGCTCGGCTCGTGCCGGGACTTCGCGGTGCTGATGATGGAGGGCGTCCGGGCGCTCGGCATGGCCGCCCGCTTCGTCTCCGGATACCTCTACAACCCGCGCAACGACCGGGCGCGCCACGTCGGCGGCGGCTCCACCCACGCCTGGCTGCAGGTCTACCTGCCGGGCGCCGGCTGGGTCGAGTTCGACCCGACCAACGGCATCGTGGGCAACCGCGACCTGATCCGCGTGGCGGTGACCCGCGATCCGGCCCAGGCCGTGCCGCTGCACGGCTCATTCTTCGGCCTCGCCAGCGACGATCTCGGCATGCGCGTCGACGTCGACGTGGTGGAGCTGCCCGCCGACGGGCCGGCGGCCCGAACCGTGCAGGGGCCGGAGACGTCCCTGGCGCGTTGAGTTCGCGCGCACCCGGACCCGGAACGAGCGTGCGTGGCGACTCCGCGCGGACGGCGACAGAGCAAGGTGGCCCCGATGAAGATCAGGACCGGTTTCGATATCGCTTTCACGCTGTCGCAGCCGACACCGATGATCCTGATGCTGAGCGTCCATCCCTCGCGGATCAACGACGTGCTGACCCCGCACGCGATCGGGTTCGATCCGCCGCTCGAGGCGCGGACGTACCGGGACGGCTTCGACAACATCTGCCACCGCATCGTCGCGCCGCCCGGTCAGCTGACCATCGCGGCCGACTTCACGGTCGAGGATTCGGGCGAGCCCGATCCGGTCGTGCCGGACGCCCGGCAGATCCCGGTCCAGGACCTGCCCGACGACGTCCTGATCTTCCTCCTGGGCTCGCGCTACTGCGACACCGACAAGCTCTCGCAGACCGCGTGGTCCCTGTTCGGCGGCACGCCGGAGGGCTGGGCCCGCGTCCAGGCGATCGTCGACTACACGCACGAGCGGATCCGCTTCGACTATCAGCGCGCCGACGCGACCCGGAGCGCGCACGACGCCTTCATGCAGCGCGAGGGCGTGTGCCGGGACTTCGCGCACCTGGCGATCACCCTGTGCCGGTGCATGAACATCCCGGCGCGCTACGCCACCGGATACCTCGGCGATATCGGCGTGCCAAAGGATCCGGCGCCGATGGACTTCTCCGCGTGGTTCGAGGTCTTCCTCGCGGGCCCAGAGGGGCCGCGCTGGTACACGTTCGACGCCCGCCACAACCGGCCCCGCATCGGCCGCATCGTCATGGCCCGCGGCCGCGACGCCACCGACTGCGCCATCTCGACCAACTTCGGCTACGCCCACCTCGCGCGCTTCGACGTCCACACGGACGAGGCCCCCTGAGCCGCGCACGCGTTCGTGATATCGCGCACCGCACGGCCAAGCCGGCCTGCGTATTCCGCCGGGCAGCAAATTCCGGGCGGAAGTATGGAACTGCCAGCCTATGCTCACGCTTGTAATGGCAAAGGTTATTGCACAGGTAGGCCACTCATGAAGACCACGGTCACCGCACTCGCCGCGCTCCTCGGCGTGTCTGTTCTTGCCGCCACGCCCGTCCTCGCCGCTTCGTCGTACGATCCCTTCGGCACGGATAGTGCCGACGAGTACTACTCCGATCAGGGACAGTACGGTTACCAGGGCTCTTACGCCCCGGGCTACGGCCAGGGCGTGCAAGCCGCGCCGCAGGCGCAGGTCCAGCCGATCCCCCGCGAGATCGTCGCGTTCAACGCGCCCTACGCGCCCGGCACGATCGTGGTCTCCACCGCCGAGCGGCGCCTGTACTACGTGCTCGGCAACGGTGAGGCGATCCGCTACGGCGTCGGCGTCGGCCGTCCGGGCTTCAGCTGGAGCGGCACCAACAAGATCACCGCCAAGCGCGAGTGGCCGTCGTGGACGCCCCCGAAGGCCATGATCGCCCGTCGTCCCGACCTGCCGCGTTACATGGCGGGCGGCATCGAGAACCCCCTCGGCGCCCGGGCCATGTATATCGGCAGCACCGAGTACCGTATCCACGGCTCCAACGAGCCGGACACGATCGGTCAGGCGGTCTCGTCGGGCTGCATCCGGATGACCAACGACGACGTCACCGACCTGTACGAGCGCGTGAAGGTCGGCGCCAAGGTCGTCGTCCTGAACTGAGCGCGCGGCGCGGGATCACCCGCGCCCCTAGCCCGCCTGTGCCGCACGGGCCGCGTCATCCCACCCGGGGGCGCGGCCCGTCGCGTGTGCGGTCGCCTGCGCGGGGCTGCGCCTCAGGGAACGACGCGGCCGACGGCCGTCTGCGGCGGGCTGAACGACGCGATCGGCATGTCGCAGAAGCAGCGCACGCCGAGGGGCCGCGGCCCCGGCAGCGGGCAGGAATACGGCTTCGGGCCGGTGATTCCCTGCTGGACGGCGTCGCAATTGTAGCCGACCGGGGCGCGCTGCGCCCGGCGCGGGACCGGCCGGTAACCGCCGTCGTAGCCCGGATCGTCGTAGTACTGGGCGAAGGCCGCGCTACTCGGAGCGACGGCGGCGAGCGCCAGGGCGGCGACCGCCAGACGGAGAGGTCCACGCAGGCCGGATCGGCCGGAAACAGTGAGGCGCATCCCTGAACCCTTCACTCGGCGCGGACCCAACGCGTCCGCCCGGCGGCTCTCGGCGGCAATACCGGCGAAAACGAGACGGCCCGCCCCCGGATCGGGAGCGGGCCGCGGCCCCGTTCGTCGGTGCGAGCGTCAGTGCGACGCGCGCTCGGCGGCGTCCTGGGCGTTCTGGGCCGTCTGCTTCGCGGCGTCCTGGCCCTGCTCCATGGCCTTGCGGGCCTCGTCGGCACCCTGCTGCATCGCCGACTTGGCGCGCTCGGCGCCCTGCTGCATCGCGCTCTGCGCGAGGCCGCTGAACTCCTTCGCCTGGGCCTGGATGGCGGCGAACTGGCTGCGGACGAACTCGGCCTGGTGCTGCATCGCCTCCTGCATGTCCCTGGAGCGGACGAGCTTCTGGGCGAGGTCGAAGGCCGCGTTCACGTTCTGCTCGGCATACTCGAAGCCGCGCGAGGACGCGTCCAGCGCGTTGGAGCGCGCCAGCTCGGCCGAGCCCTGCACGGTGTCGGCGGTGCGGCGAGCCGCGCCGATGAAGCTGTCGAACGCCTTCCGGGCCTGCTCGACGCTCTTCTCGGCGAAGTCGCGCATCTCGGCCGGAACTTCGTAGTTCGGGGGGTTGCTCATACGTCGTCTCCTCTCTTCATTGGCCTGTGGATGGCGCTTTGTGCGGTGCACAATAACTGATTCGCCGCCATATGCCACCCGCGCTCACGGCGTTAAGGTTGACATAACGTAAACGTGTGACGGTTGCGCCGAGAGTCCAGCGCCGCGGCGCGGGGGAGTTTACAATAGGGCTACGGTCGCGCGCGTTTCTCGGGCAAAGCGGGACCGTTGAGCGTCAGGATCGCGTTAGGGTTCGAGGTCGCGGGCTTTGGAGACGACAGTGACACCGACGGCCGCTGCAGCCCCGCCCGGGCTGGGGACTGCCTTCGCGACCTGGGAGCGCCTGCCCGCGCTGGCGGCCGCGCTGGGCGCGCGCGACGCCGTGCATCTCGTGATCGATCCGTCGGAGGCCCGGATCCTGTCCGCGTCCGAAGCGGCGGCGGGTCTCGCCACGGTTCTGGACGGCCCGGCCCTCGCCGACCTGACCCGGCAGATCGCGACCGCGGTGGCGGGCGACGCCGCGCCCCGCCTCGCGCGCCTGCGCCTCGATGTCCGCCGGATCGCGCCGCCGGTCCTGTGCTGGCTGGCGCGCGGCGCGCAGGACGACGGCCGGCCCGCGATCCTCGTCGTGCCGACCGCGCCAGTGGCGGCTGGCCGCGCGCGTCCGATCCGCCCGCTCGATCCACCGGTCGACGCGCCCGCCGGGCATCCGGTGGCAGCGCGGGCGCTTCCCCAGGAGCCGCAATCGCCTCCGGCGACGCCGCTCCGGCGCGACGACCGCTTCCTCTGGCGCCTCGATGCCGCGGGTGTCCTGACGACCCTCACAGGCCCGGAGGCGCTCGCCGGGCTGGTCGGGCAGCGCTGGCGGGATCTGGCCGAGAGCGGGCGCCTCTCCGGCGCCGACGCCGTGCTGGCGGCCCTGCGCGACCGGCGCACCTTCCGCGGGGAACCGGCGGTCCTCGATGCCGGCACCGGGGCGTTCCGGGTCGACCTGTCCGGAGCCCCGCTCGGGCGGGGCGACGCGGCCTTCTCGGGCTTCGGCGGCTTCGGCCTGATCCGCAGCGCCCCGCCCGGCAGCCCGAGACCAGTCGCGACGCCGGAGCCGATCCCGGGGTCCATGCCCGAGCGCGTTCCCGAGCGCGTTCCCGAGCCCGTGCCCTCCGCGACGCCGGAGCCGGCAAGGTCCGCGGTTATCAAGCCCGCTGCCGTCCCGGCCGGGACCGGCGACGCCGCGATCCCTGTCGCGATTCCTGTCGCGGTCGACGCGGATCCCGTCGCCGCGCCACTGTCGAACGACGAGCACGCCGCGTTCCGCGAGATCGCCCGCGCGCTGGGCGCCCGCTACGCCGGTGACGAGGCCGGATCGGGGTCGCCCCGGACCGCGGGAGGGGCGGTGATGCCGTTCCCGGCGCCGCAGGCCGGTCCGGCGGAGACCAGCGCGACCGCCGCGGATCCCGATGTCGAGACCGGGACGGCGGAGGCCGAGCCGGTCGCCGACGCGCCGCCGTCCCCGGAATCCGATCTCCTCGGCGGATTGCCGGTGCCGGTGCTGGTCCATCGCGACGGAGCGATCGTCGCGACGAACCGCGCCTTCCTCGATCTGACCGGCCACCCCGACCTGCCGAGCCTCGCGCGCCTCGGTCTTCCGGGATTGCTGCCCGGCCTCCCCCCGGCGGAGACGGTCGACCCATCCGCGCGCCGGACGACCGTCGCGACGGCCGACGGCGGCGCCCGTCCCGTCGAAATCCGGGCCGGCGCCCTCCCCTGGTCGGGCGCGACCGCGACGTGCCTGGTCGTGCGCCCGGTCGAGGACGCCGACGTCGCCGACGCCCTCACGGCCGAGCGCCTCGCCCGCGCCGCTGAGACCGAGCGGACGGCCAGCGCCGAGGCGACTTTGGACGCGCTGGAGACGGGCGTCGTCACGGTCGACGGGGCCGGGCGCATCGTCGCGCTGAACCGCGCGGCGGCCGGCCTGTTCGGCTGCGATCCGCGCGAGATCGTCGGCAGCAGCTTCGTCACGCTCTTCGACCGGGAGAGCGTCCTGACGGTCGCCGATGCCCTGAGGGGCACCGCCCCGGGGCGGCGGATCGTGCGCATCGACGGCGCTCCGATGTCGTTGACCGTAGCGGCGACGGCGAGCCGGCGCGTGGCCCAGATCGCCCGAGCCGAGGACGAGGCCCTCGCGCGGAGCGCGGAGGGCGGCCCGGAGCCCGCGCCGGGCCGCGCCGATGCCCTCGACCGGCTCGGCTGCGCCGTCCGCGAGCCCGTGTCCGGGATCGTCGACCTGGCCGGCGCGATGCTGAAGGAACCGTTCGGCCCCCTCGGCGACGCGCGCTACCGGGGCTGCCTCGCCGAGATCAAGGCCTCGGGCGAGGCGATGCTGGAGCGCGTCGGGAAACTCCTGGACCTCGCCGCCGTCGAGGCCGGCGCGCTCCACCTGGAGCCGCGCGCCCTCGACCTCAACGACGTCGTGGCGAGCTGTGTCGCCCAGCTCCAGGCGGAGGCGGCGCGGGGGCGCATCGTGATGCGGACGAGCTTCTCGACCGATATCGGCGACCTGGAGGCCGACGAGCGCTCGGTCAGCCGCGCGGCCAGCTTGGTGATCGAGAACGCGATCCGACGCTCCACGGCCGGCAGCCAGATCATCGTGTCCACCGGGTCCGCCGAGCGGGCGGGGATCGCCGTGCGGGTGCGCGAGACCGGCGCCGGCCACGCGCCGCGGGCGGCAGCGCCGCAGGGCGATGTCGAGGACGGGCTGGCGCTGCCGCGGGCGCTCGTGGAGGCCAATGGCGGGCGCCTGCAGCTCTCCGCCCGACCGGAAGACGGCACGCTCGTGGAGATCATCATGCCCGCGCGGCGGGCGGCCAACGGCTAGGGGTGAGCGCCCCCCACCCCCGCGGGGCGGAAACAGAGGGCCGCCGGTGACAGCGGGCTCGGGCGCGCGCGCTTGACAGCGCAGCATCGAAGCCCCAATCAGCCCTTACATTGCGCCCAATCTATTCACGGGAATTGAGCTGCGCAGGAGCGCGCCAAACTGCGATGATATCGTCCTCGTAGATTGGCGGCTACGTTACTTTGGAAGTCCTGGCTGCGCGGCGGAGACCGCGATACGATCGGGCGCCAAAACAGGGATGGGACGCCATGGTAGGCAAGGTGATCGAGGTTCAATCCGCGTGGCGCGAGGGTGCGCACGTGGACGATGCCAAGTACCGGGAGATGTACGCGGCTTCGGTCGCCGATCCCAACGCGTTCTGGGCCGAGCACGGCAAGCGCATCGACTGGATGAAGCCGTTCTCGACGGTGAAGAACACCAGCTTCGAGCCCGGCAAGGTCTCGATCAAGTGGTTCGAGGACGGCAAGACCAACGTCGCCCATAACTGTATCGATCGCCATCTCGAGACCCGCGGCGACCAGACCGCGATCATCTGGGAAGGCGACAACCCCGACGAATCCAAGCACATCACCTACCGCGAGCTGCACGCGCAGGTCTGCCGGATGGCCAACGTCCTGCGCAACCGCGGCGTCGGCAAGGGCGACCGCGTCACGCTCTACATGCCGATGGTCCCGGAGGCCGCCTACGCGATGCTCGCCTGCGCGCGGCTCGGGGCGATCCACGCCATCGTGTTCGGCGGCTTCTCGCCGGATTCCCTCGCCTCGCGCATCCAGGGCTGCGGCTCCAAGGTGGTGATCACCGCCGACGAGGGCCTGCGCGGAGGCCGCAAGGTGCCGCTGAAGGCCAATGTCGACGAGGCGATCAAGCGTCTCGGGACCGACCTCGTCGACCACGTGATCGTCGTGCGCCGCACCGGCGGCAGCGTCGCCATGGAGGCGGGCCGGGACGTCTACTACGACGAGGCCGCCGAGCAGGTGACGGACGAGTGCCCCGCCGTGGCGGTGGAGGCCGAGCACCCGCTCTTCATCCTCTACACCTCCGGCTCGACCGGGCAGCCGAAGGGCGTGGTGCACACCACCGGCGGTTACCTCGTCTACGCGTCGATGACGCACGAGTACGTCTTCGATTACCGCGAAGGCGACGTGTACTGGTGCACCGCCGATGTCGGCTGGGTCACGGGCCACAGCTACATCGTGTACGGGCCGCTCGCGAACGGCGCCACGACGCTGATGTTCGAGGGCATCCCGACCTACCCGTCGACCTCCCGGTTCTGGGAAGTGGTCGACAAGCACAAGGTCAACATCTTCTACACGGCGCCGACCGCGATCCGCTCGCTGATGGGCGGCGGCGAGGGGCCGGTGAAGAAGACCTCGCGGCAATCGCTCCGCGTGCTGGGCTCCGTGGGCGAGCCGATCAACCCGGAAGCCTGGGAGTGGTACTACAACGTCGTCGGCGACCAGCGCTGCTCGATCGTCGACACGTGGTGGCAGACCGAGACCGGCGGCATCCTGATCACCCCGCTGCCGGGTGCCACCGCCCTGAAGCCGGGCTCGGCGACCCGGCCGTTCTTCGGCGTGAAGCCCGAGATGGTCGACGCCGAGGGCAAGGTCCTGGAGGGCGCCTGCGAGGGCAATCTCTGCATCGCCGATTCCTGGCCGGGCCAGATGCGCACGGTCTACGGCGACCATGAGCGCTTCGAGCAGACCTACTTCTCGACCTACCCGGGCAAGTACTTCACCGGCGACGGCGCCCGCCGCGATGCGGACGGCTACTACTGGATCACCGGCCGGGTCGACGACGTCATCAACGTCTCGGGTCACCGGATGGGCACCGCCGAGGTCGAGTCGTCCCTGGTCGCCCACCCGAAGGTGGCCGAGGCCGCGGTGGTGGGCTACCCGCACAACGTGAAGGGCCAGGGCATCTACGCCTACGTGACCCTGAACGACGGCGAGGAGGGCGACGACGCCCTGCGCAAGGAACTCGTGACCTGGGTCCGCAAGGATATCGGGCCGATCGCCTCGCCGGACCTGATCCAGTTCGCGCCCGGCCTGCCCAAGACCCGCTCGGGCAAGATCATGCGCAGGATCCTGCGCAAGATCGCCGAGGACGATTTCAGCTCGCTCGGCGACACCTCGACGCTCGCCGAGCCGGCCGTCGTCGACGACCTGATCGAGAACCGGCAGAACCGGGGCTGATCGCACCCGCGCCGCCCCGGCGGCGCGGGTTCGGACCGGGGCGGGTGCCGGGGCGGCGCCCGCTCCCAACAAGAACCACGAGTCTCAACGCGAAGAACCGGGGGGCCAGAGCAGGCCCTCGCGGGAGGAACACCCATGAGCGGCACGACACTGAACACCCGAGGGCGCGCGGCGCCCCCGGGACCACGCCCACGCGAGACCGCCGCCGATCCGCAGGTCGAGCGGATCGCCCGGACACCCGAGTTCCAGCAGCTCGTTCACGAGCGCACCCGCTTCGCCTGGATCCTGACGATCCTGATGCTGGTCGTCTATTTCGGCTTCATCGGCCTGATCGCCTTCGACAAGTCGCTCCTCGCCGTGAAGGTCGGCGGCACCGCCTCCCTCGGCCTGTTCGCGGGCGTGTTCGTGATCCTGTTCGCCTTCGCGCTCACGGGGGTCTACGTCGCCCGGGCCAACACGCGCTTCGACGCGCTGAGCGAAGCCCTGAAGCGGAGCGTGGCCCGATGAACCGCCTCCTCCTCGGCCTGACGCTCGCCACGATCGTCGCGAGCGCCGCCTACGCGGCCGGCCCGGATCTCGGTGCCGTCGCGCAATCGGCCACGAACTGGCCGGCCATCCTGATGTTCCTGTTCTTCGTGCTGCTGACGCTCGGCATCACCTACCGGGCGGCCAAGGGCACCAAGTCGGCCGCCGACTTCTACGCGGCGGGCGGCGGCATCTCGGCCGGCACCAACTCGCTGGCGATCGCCGGCGACTACATGTCGGCGGCCTCGTTCCTCGGCATCTCCGGCCTCGTCTACACCTCGGGCTTCGACGGGCTGATCTACTCGACGGGCTTCCTGGTCGGCTGGCCGATCGTGCTGTTTCTGATCGCGGAGCGCCTGCGCAACCTCGGCAAGTTCACCTTCGCCGACGTGGCGAGCTTCCGCCTCGACCAGACCGCGATCCGCATCATCTCGGCGGTGGGCACCCTGGTGGTGGTGGCCTTCTACCTGATCGCCCAGATGGTCGGCGCGGGGAAGCTGATTCAGCTCCTGTTCGGCCTGCCCTACCTCTACGCGGTGATCATCGTCGGCGTCCTGATGATCGTCTACGTCGCCTTCGGCGGCATGAAGGCGACCACCTGGGTGCAGGTGATCAAGGCCTGCCTGCTGCTCGGCGGCGCGACCTTCATGGCCGGCGCGGTTCTGTACAAGTACGGCTTCAACCCGGAATCGCTGTTCGCCAACGCCGTTCAGGTCCACCCGAAGGGCGACGCGATCATGGCGCCGGGCGGTCTGGTGTCGAACCCGGTCGAGGCGATCTCGCTCGGCGTCGGCCTGATGTTCGGCACCGCCGGGCTGCCGCACATCCTCATGCGGTTCTTCACGGTCTCGGACGCCCAGGCCGCCCGCAAGTCGGTGTTCTACGCCACCGGCCTGATCGGCTACTTCTATATCCTGACCTTCATCATCGGCTTCGGCGGCATCGCGCTGCTGATGTCGGACCCGGTCTACTTCAAGCTCGGTCCGGCCGGCGCGTTCGACAAGCTGAAGGACATGATCGGCGGCACCAACATGGTGGCGGTGAACCTCGCCAACGCGGTGGGCGGGCCGTACTTCCTCGGCTTCATCTCCGCGGTGGCCTTCGCGACGATCCTCGCGGTCGTCGCCGGGCTCACGCTCGCCGGGGCCTCGGCGATCAGCCACGACCTCTACGCCCAGGTGATCGCCCGCGGGCGCACCACCGAGAAGCACGAGGTCAACCTGTCGAAGATCTCGGCCGTGGTGATCGGGATCGTGGCGATCTACCTCGGCTACGTGTTCGAGAACCAGAACGTCGCCTTCATGGTCGGCCTCGCCTTCGCGGTGGCGGCGAGCTGCAACTTCCCGGTGCTGGCCATGTCGATCCTGTGGCGCGGCACCACCACCTGGGGCGCGCTTGCCGGCGGCCTCGTCGGCCTGCTCGCGGCGGTCATCATGGTGGTGCTGTCGAAGGCCGTGTGGGTGACCACGCTGGGCAATCCCGCCCCGCTCTTCCCCTACGACAACCCGGCGCTGTTCTCGATGCCGCTGGCCTTCGCGACGATCTGGGTCGTCTCCCTCGTGGACAAGTCCCGCCGGGCCCAGCGCGAGCGGGCCGCCTTCGAGGCGCAGTACGTGCGCTCCGAGACCGGCATCGGGGCGGCCGGCGCGCACGCGCACTGACGGCCTTCCGAAGCGTCGAACAGGCGGAGGGCGCGGCGCGAGCCGCGCCCTTCGTCGTTCCGGTGACAACTGCGTACGCGCCCATGTTGATGGGAGTCTTCACGATCGCTTTACCGGTTGACCGCTCCAATCGGTGCGATAACGCATAGGTGATCTGCGCCGTGCGCAGAACCGCCCGGGAATCGGGCCGGTGAGCGGGCGATCCGTGTCGCGGGCCGCCCAAATGCGTCTGGGAGGACCTGTTTCATGGCTGTGGCAACCGCGAGTGCGCGGACAGGGGACGCCGCGAGGCCGATGACGTCGGCCGAGAAGCGGGTGATCTTCGCGTCCTCGCTCGGCACCGTGTTCGAGTGGTACGATTTCTATCTCTACGGCTCGCTGGCGGCGATCATCGGCGCGCAATTCTTCTCGGCCTACCCGCCGGCCACGCGCGACATCTTCGCCCTGCTGGCCTTCGCGGCCGGCTTCATCGTCCGCCCGTTCGGCGCCCTCGTGTTCGGCCGCGTCGGCGACCTCGTCGGCCGCAAGTACACCTTCCTCGTCACGATCCTGATCATGGGTCTGTCGACCTTCATCGTCGGCATCCTGCCCAACGCGGCGACCATCGGCATCGCGGCGCCGATCATCCTGATCGTCCTGCGCCTCGCCCAGGGCCTCGCGCTCGGCGGCGAGTACGGCGGCGCGGCGACCTACGTGGCCGAGCACGCCCCCAACGGCCGGCGCGGCTTCTACACCAGCTGGATCCAGACGACCGCGACCCTGGGCCTGTTCCTGTCGCTGATGGTGATCCTGGCGACCCGGACCATCACCGGCGAGGCCGCCTTCGCCGAGTGGGGCTGGCGCATCCCGTTCCTGGTCTCGGTGCTGCTGCTCGGCATCTCGGTCTGGATCCGCCTCCAGCTCTCCGAATCGCCGGCCTTCCAGAAGATGAAGGAGGAGGGCAAGACCTCCAAGGCGCCGCTCACCGAGGCGTTCGGCCAGTGGCGGAACGCGAAGTTCGCGATCATCGCCCTGTTCGGGCTCGTCGCCGGCCAGGGCGTGGTCTGGTACACGGGCCAGTTCTACGCGCTGTTCTTCCTGCAATCGATCCTGAAGGTCGACGGCTACACGGCCAACCTGCTGATCGCGTGGTCGCTGCTCTTCGGCACCGGCTTCTTCGTGGTCTTCGGCTGGCTGTCCGACAAGATCGGCCGCAAGGTCATCATCCTGGCGGGCTGCGCGATCGCGGCGGCGACGTTCTTCCCGATCTTCAAGGGGATCACCTCGACGGCCAACCCGAAGCTCGAAGCGGCGATCGAGAACGTGAAGGTGACGGTGACGGCCGATCCGGCCGCCTGCGGAACCTTGTTCAACCCGGTCGGGACCCGGGTGTTCACCCAGCCCTGCGACCTCGCCCGCGACTTCCTGTCGAAGTCGTCGGTCCGCTACTCGACCGCCCCCGGCGCGGCCGGCCAGCCCACCACGATCCGGGTCAACGACACCGAGATCCCGTACCCGCAGGGCGGCAACGTCGAGGCCAACAAGGCCACGACCGCCGCGCTGCAGGCCGCGGGCTACCCGAAGGCCGGCGACCCCGAGATCGTCAAGATGTCGAACCCGTTCGACATCTTCCGGCCGCAGGTCGCGCAGGTGATCGGCCTGCTGTTCATCCTCGTGCTCTTCGTCACGATGGTCTACGGCCCGATCGCCGCCATGCTGGTGGAGCTGTTTCCGACCCGGATCCGCTACACCTCGATGTCGCTGCCCTACCATATCGGCAACGGCTGGTTCGGCGGCCTCCTGCCGGCGACCGCCTTCGCCATGGTGGCCCAGACCGGCGACATCTATTTCGGCCTCTGGTACCCGATCGTCATCGCGGTTGCGACAGTGATCATCGGCGTGTTCTTCGTGCCGGAGACCAAGGATCGCGACATCTTCGCCGACACCTGATCGGCGCGAGCCGGTCGGACCGAGGTCCGGCGCGTGTCACAGACGCCCAGGCAGCTCACGCTGCCTGGGCGTTCTCGTTCGTACGGCACGACGCGGCCGTCCCCCTTGTGTCGAGCCTGCAACGCGGCGGCGAAATAGCGACCCGTGCGGTTCCTCACGGATTGCGTTTCGTCTGATCCTATACGGATGTGTCAAGTATCGAGGCCCGGCGGAAACAGGCCTCCACCGACCGGATCCGGAGCGTCAATTGTCCTGGTTCAAACTTTTGATGTTGCGAGAGGCGACTTATTGCAACTGCAAGTAATTTGACCGGCGACCCTGAGCTCATCGAAGGCGCGCCCGTCACCCGAGCCTGGACAAGATTTAACCTGCCGACAATCGGCCCGGTGGAACCCGATGCGGTACGAGCCCGTATCGGCTTTCCCTCCGCACCGGGCCCCTGGGATATCGAACGTGAACACCGTCCTGACACTTCTGCGCAGTCAGCCCGGCACGAAGCCACCGCTTCTCCTTGTGATTACCTGGTCCCTCGTCGCTGCTGGGCTCTGGATCCTGATCAACGGGTACGCCGGACGGCTGGTCTGGTGGTGGTGATGCGCCTCACCGCCCCCGATCGCTCTCGGGGTACCCGGTGAGATAGGCGCCGAGGAGATACCCTGCCTGATGCGCGGTTAGATATCCCAACACGATCAGGACGCGCAGCAGGTCGATCCCGTAGACCGACACGAAGATCGTCGTGGCGGTGAACAGGATCACCGACGAGGTCAGGGCGAGGATGATCACCGAGTAGGATCGGCCGAGAAGCCATCCCACGAGAAACAACAGCGCTGCGACCACCATCTCGTCACTCGACCCGGAGCTGTTCCAGGAAGTTCTCCACGCGAGCTTCCGGCGCATTTCTCCGCGATGATGGCGTGCGGCCGAGAAAATTTCAACCCGCGGCGCAGACACCGCGCCTATTCGACAAATTTGGAATATTACACCCGTAATGTTTCACCAAAGATAGTTTTCCCGGACGCCGACCATTCATTACCGAGCTTGGTCGAGCACCGCGTCTGTTCACGGCAATGCTGGGCGGAAGCGCCCGCTCGGCAAACAATCGACCCGGCCGCTCCGATCGCGGCGTATCGTTAACGCGGCGCGGCGGCGCGACCGCGGGCGTTCCGGGGCGTCCGGACCGGTGCGGCCGCCCCCGAGGTGGCGCGCCGTCCCGGAGGGCGGGCGACGGCCCGCCGGCTCAGTGCCGGAAGTGGCGGTGTCCCGTCAGGACCATGGCGAGACCGGCCTCGTCGGCCGCCGCGACCACGTCCGCGTCGCGCATCGAGCCGCCGGGCTGGATCACCGCGGTGGCGCCCGCCTCGGCGGCCGCCATGAGGCCGTCCGCGAACGGGAAGAACGCGTCCGACGCCACCACCGAGCCGACAGCGAGGCTCTCGGCCAGCCCGAGACGCTTCGCCCCCTCGGCGGCCTTCCAGGCAGCGATGCGCGAGGAATCGACCCGGGACATCTGGCCCGCGCCGATGCCGACCGTGGCGCCGGCCTTCGCGTACACGATGGCGTTCGACTTCACGTGCTTGGCCACCCGGTAGGCGAACCGGAGATCGGCCAGCTCGGCCTCGGTCGGCGCGCGCTTGGTCACGACCGTGAGCGGCATGTCGTCGACGACCGCCGCGTCCCGGCTCTGGACCAGCAGCCCGCCCGCGAGGGTCCGCACGGTCTCCCCGCCGGCCCGCGGGTCGGGCACGCCGCCGGCCAGCAGCAGGCGCAAGTTCTTCTTGCCGGCCACGATGGCCGCCGCCTCGGGCGTTGCGTCGGGGGCGATGATCACCTCCGTGAAGATCTCGACGATCCGGCGGGCCGCCTCGGCGTCGAGGGTCCGGTTCAGGGCGACGATGCCGCCGAACGCGGAGGTCGGGTCGCAGCTCAGGGCCCGCTCGTAGGCCTCGAGCAGGCTCGCCCCCTCGGCGACGCCGCAGGGGTTGGCGTGCTTGATGATGGCCACGGCGGCGGTCCGGGCCGGGTCGAACTCGGCCACGCACTCGTAGGCAGCGTCCGTGTCGTTGAAGTTGTTGTAGGACAGCTCCTTGCCCTGGAGCTGGCGGGCGGTGGCCACGCCCGCCCGGACCTTACCGGGGGCGCGGTAGAAGGCGGCCGACTGGTGGGGGTTCTCGCCGTAGCGCAGTTCCTGGCCCAGGGAACCGCCGAAGGCCCGGAAGCGGGCCGGCGCCTCGGCGCCGAAGCGGCCCGCCATCCAGTTGGCGATGGCGGCATCGTAGGAGGCGGTGCGGGCGAAGGCCTTCTGCGCCAAGCTCCGGCGCAGATCCGCGCCGAGTGCGCCGTCCTGCGCCTCGAGGGCGGCGAGGACGCCGGCATAGTCCGACACGTCGGTGACGACGGCGACGTCCGCGTGGTTCTTGGCCGCCGCGCGGATCATGGCCGGGCCGCCGATATCGATGTTCTCGATGCAGTCGGCGTCGGACCGGTCGGCCGCGATGGTCGCCTCGAACGGGTAGAGGTTGACCACGAGGAGATCGATGGCGCCGATGCCGTGGGCGGCGAGCGCGGCCTGGTGCTCCGGGTTGTCGCGGATGGCGAGCAGGCCGCCGTGGACCGCCGGGTGCAGCGTCTTGACCCGGCCGTCCATCATCTCCGGGAACCCCGTCAGGTCGGCGACCTCGGTGACCGGCAGGCCGGCCTCCTGCAGGGTCCGGTGGGTGCCCCCGGTCGAGACCAGCGCGATGCCGCGGGCGTGGAGCGCCCGGGCGAAGTCGACGAGGCCGGTCTTGTCCGAGACCGAGAGGAGCGCGCGGGAGACCCGCACCTGATCGTGCGCCATAGCTTCGTGCCGAAAGTTCGAGATTTTCCGGCGCGGTAGCATGGAAACGGTGAGCCCGGCCAGCCGGCCCTGTCCGGAGACCCGTCAGGGCGCCACGCCGCGCAGGGGCGCGGAGGCCCGACGCTCGAAGTTCCACCGGACTTCCACATCGTCGGATACCCGCAGATGAAGGACGATCTGGTCGGTCCGGCGCGGTCCGGTCAGGCCCGAGAAGTAGACGCTCTCCTCGATGGCGATCTCGGCGTTCTCGGCGCTGAACACCCAGACCTCCCCGAGCGCCGAGGCGAGTTCCAGCCCCTCCGGGACGCTGCGCACCGCGATGCCGGGATGCAGGTGAAAACGGATCGCCACGTCCTGCGGGCGCAGCCGCCGCCCGCGGCTGAGCCCCTTGCCCTGGCGCAGGAAGGCGTCGCGGCCCTCCAGGCGCGCCGTCGCGTGGAAGAGCTGCCAGCGGCGCTCGTGCACGATGCCGAATTCGGGGGCGTAGCCGTTGTGCCGGGCAGCGAGGACGACGCTGTCGGCCTCCTCGGCCCGCTCGGCCGCCACCGCAGATGGACCGCTCAGCACCACGGGCCCGCGCCGACCGATCAGCCAGTCCGCCAGCAGCCGCTCGCCCCACCACCCGGTGCGGGTGAGGAACCGGCAGGATGAGGCGTGGGCCACCGAGGCCGTCGAATGGGCCGGCGTCGAGCGGGCAAGGAGGCGCAGATCCGCGCCGCTGGCCGGCAGGCCGCAATTGACCACGATGCGCTGCGGCCCGCTCGACATCTCGAAGGCGAGGCAGCCCGCACCGGCATTCACCGCGTAGGGCAGCGGCGGGCTGGCACCGACATCGGCGACGATCACCACCCGGCCGCCCTCCAGGCGCTCGTAGCCCGAGTTCGGCGCGTGCATCAGCGGGCGGGCGAGCGCGCCGTCGTAGACCAGCAGGGTCGCGAGATGGTCCGCGTCCGTGGCGCCCATGCCGTTGAAGTGGCTCAGCGAGGCATCCGGGTGGCGGAGCAGTCGCAGCAGCGGCAGCATCCGGTCGACCGCGCGCAGGAGCGCCAGCGGCGGCTCGACGCTGCGGCTCAGGTAGCTCTGCCGCAGCGGCAGGAGGTCGAGGAGCAGCTCCATGGCGTAGCGCGGGTCGCGGGAGCGGTGGCCGCCGTCGGTCAGGATCTGCCGGTCGAGCTCCCGCGTCAGGATGCGGGTCGCCCGGCGCAGGATCGGCTGGATGCCGTCGCAGCACAGGCCGGCGTAGCAGAGCGCCACCGCGGCGTTCAGGCGCCATTGCGGCGGCACACCGCGCCGGAGGTCGCGCTCGAGCTGCTGGGCGTTGCGGCCGATCGCCTTGAGGAAGTTCTGGTAGAAGCCGTGGTCGGCACCCTCCAGAACGAGGGGCGACTGGCACAGGAACGAGATCAGCCGGCGCGCCGCCACCGGCGTCTGGCGGGCGAGCGCCGCGTCGCCGCGGCCGGCGATGAAATCGGCCACGAAGGCGCGGGCATTGGCGCGGGCCAGCGCGGTGTCGGCGGCGCGCAGGTGGCGCAGCCAGCCGAAGCCGTAGAGCTCGTCGGCCCATTCCGGCGACGGTGCCGCGTAGTCGAAGGGCGAGCCGCCGCTCGCCGCGAGCGACCGGCCGGCGAAGACGAACAACCCGGCGTAGATGTCGTCCGCGAAGGTCGCGTCGGAGGTGCGCAGGTCCTGCGGCGCGATCACCAAGCCGGCGACCCGCATCCGGGCGAGGATGTCGGGCGGGGCTGTGACGCTGGCGCCGGCGGCGCGGACCGCGCGCGCGGTCTCGCGCGCGACGAGCCGATAGAAGCGCCAGCGGTCAGGCCCCCAAGCCACGCGATCTCCGAGCTACGCGTTCTGAAGGCCCCAAGGCCTTGAGCCCTCGCGCACGAGGATCGGCTGGCACCCGTTTCGTAAGGCTAGTGGGGGCCTCTTAACCGGCGGTTTACGCTATGTCATGTCCGACGCCGTGAAGGCGAAGGATCGCGGCGGCGCGCCCTCCCGGCGGGTTAGCCCGGCATCAGCGCGGCGTCGAACGCCTTCAGGTTCGACCGCATCAGGTCGAGATACGTCGCGGCCGGGCCGTCCGGCGCCGAGAGCGCGTCGGAATAGACCTTGCCGCCGACGCGGGCGCCGCTCTCGCGGGCGATCTGCTGCATCTGGCGCGGGTCGCTGATGTTCTCGAGGAACACCGCCGGCACGCGCTCCTTCCGGATCTGGCGGATGATCGCGGCCACGTCCCGCGGGCTCGCCTCGCTGTCCGTCGACACGCCCTGCGGCGCGATGAAGCGCAGGCCGTAGGCCGCCGCGAAGTAGCCGAAGGCGTCGTGGGTCGTGATGATCCGCCGCCGCTCCGGGGGGATGCGGGCGATCGCCGCCCGGACGTCCCGCTCCAGCGCGTCGAGCTCGGCGAGGTAGGCGGCCGCCGCCGCCCGGTAGGCGTCGGCATGGGCCGGATCGACCTTGGCGAGGCCGTCCCGGATGTTCGCCACGTAGGTCCGCACGTTGGCGACGTCCTGCCAGGCATGCGGGTCCACGGCGTGGTCGCCGTGTCCGTGTCCGTGGTCGCCGTCCTCGTGGGCGTGCTCGTCCTGCGCGGGGATCGGCTTCACGCCCGCGGAGGCCACCACCACGGGGGCGCGCGTGCCGGAGGCCCGGATCAGCCGGTCGAACCAGCCCTCCAGCCCGAGGCCGTTGACGAACACGATGTCGGCTTCGGCGAGCTTGCGCGCGTCGGCCGGGGACGGGCTCAGGCCGTGCGCGTCGGAGTCCGGACCGACCAGCGTCGCCACCGTCACGTGCGATCCGCCGACCTGCCGGACGAGGTCGCCCAGGATCGAGAAGGTCGCCACCGCCCGCACCGGCCGGTCCTGCGGTGCGGCCGAGACCGGCCCCGCCGACCCGAACCACAGGGACAGGATCGCGAGCGCCGCGATCCGGAATGTTCTCGCCACGCGCCGCACCGCTCCACCTGCCGCAACCCCGTCGCGCCTGCCACTAATGTAACATTGTTACATACACAAGCGGGATACACGGAAGGTGCCCTATGCGCGGCGTTGGGCGCCGCCGCGGGCCGCGGCGACGTCCCGAGCGTGAGACGGAGATTTCCATGTCCCGACCTTTGACGGCGGCCATCCTGGTGACCGGGGCGCTCGGCCTCGGGCTCGCCGGCGCGGCGGTCGCGCGCGATCACGGACCCGAGGGCTTCCGCGGGCACGGCCGCTGGAGCGCGCTGACCCCCGAGGACCGCGCGGCCTTCACGGATGCCCGCATCGCCGCCCTGCATGCCGGCTTGAAGCTCAACGCCGACCAGGAGAAGCTGTGGCCGCCGGTGGAGACGGCGATCCGCGACATGGCCAAGCTGCGCCAGCAGCGCCGCGAGGCGATGCGCGACCGGCCGAAGTTCAGCGACGACGCGCCGGCGGCGCTGCGGGCGATGGCGGACGCGGCGAGTGCGCGGGGCGACGCCCTGCGCAAGCTCGCCGACGCGTCCCAGCCGCTCTACGCCAGCCTCGACCAGGACCAGAAGCGGCGCGCCATGATCCTCGCCCGGCCGATGGGCCCGATGGGCGGCCACGGCATGCGGGGCGGCTGGCACCGGGACCGCGGTGACGATCGCGGCGACGATCACGGGTCGCGCGGCGACGGCCGCTGAGCAAAAGCCTTGATCCGCGGCGGCGGCGGCGGCAAACCGCAGCCGCCGCGCATCCTGCCCCGGGGCGGCACTGATCCGACCCGGTAGGTCTCATGGCGCGCCTTCCCGGCGACACGGCTCCCCTCCTCGCCCGGCTCTGGCGCACGTGGCTGTACCCGCACCGGGCCACCTTGGCGGTGGTGCTGGTGCTGATCGCCCTGGTCGGCGCCTCGACCGGGCTCTACCCGGCGCTGATCAAGGCCGCCTTCGACGCCTTCGACCGTAAGGACGCCGCCGCCATCGCGTACGGACCGCTGGTGGTGATCGTCGTCACGGCCACGCGCGGCTTCGCCCTCTACGGCCAGACGGTGCTGACCAACCGGGTGGTGACCCGGGTCGAGGCCGACATGCAGGCGGCGCTCTACGGGCATCTCATCGATTCGGACCTCGCCCAGCTCGGCCGCGAGAGCCCGGCGGCGCTCACCCAGCGCTTCACCACCGACTTCGCCTTCATCAAGGAGGCGCTGACCCGCATCTCGACGGTCCTGCTCCGCGACATCGCGATGCTGATCGGGCTCGTGGCAGCGCTGATCTGGATGGATCCGGTGCTGACCCTCGTGGCCGGCGTCACGGTCCCGTTCGTGGCGGGACCGATCGGGCGGATCGGCCGGAAGCTCCGGCGGGTCTCGACCTCGACCCAGGAGCAGATGGGCGCCACCGCCAGCCTGATCTCCGAGAGCCTGCAGGGGGCCCGGGTCGCCAAGGCCTACGCGATGGAGGCCTACCTCAAGGGCCGCGCCGCGGAGGCCCTCGACGAGGTGCGGCGCCTCAAGATGAAAGCCGCCAATGCCCGCGGCCGCCTCGACCCGCTGCTCGAGATCGGCGGCGGCATCGCGGTGGCGGGCGTCCTGGTGCTGGTCGGCCAGCGTGTCCTGGCCGGCGAGAAGACGGTCGGCGACTTCACCGGCTACGTGGCAGCCCTGCTCCTCGCCGCCCAGCCGGCCCGGGCGCTGGGCAACCTCAACGCCATCCTGCAGGAGGCGGCGGCCGCGCTGCGGCGCTACTTCGACGTCATGGACGAGAGTGCCACGATCCGCGAGGCGCCGGAGGCCCGGCCGCTGGCGGTGACCGGCGGCGCGATCCGCTTCGCCGACGTCCGGTTCCGCTACCGGCCGGACGCGCCGGCGCTGGAGGGCATCGACCTCGCGGTCCCGGCCGGATCGGTGACGGCGCTCGTCGGGCGCTCGGGCTCGGGCAAGTCCTCGCTGCTCAACCTCGTTCCGCGCCTCTACGACGTCACCGGCGGCGCCGTGACCATCGACGGCCAGGATGTCCGGGACGTGACGCTGGCTTCCCTGCGCGCCGCGGTGGCGGTCGTCTCGCAGGAGGTCGTGCTGTTCGACGACACGATCGCCGCCAATATCGGCTTCGGCCGACCCGGGGCCACGCCCGCGGAGATCGAGGCGGCGGCCGAGGCCGCCGCGGCCCACACCTTCGTCTCGGCCCTCCCGGAAGGCTACGGGTTCCGGGTCGGCCCGGGCGGCGGCCGGCTCTCGGGCGGCGAGCGGCAGCGGATGGCGCTGGCCCGCGCCTTCCTCAAGGACGCGCCGATCCTGCTCCTCGACGAGGCGACCTCGGCCCTCGATTCCGAATCGGAGCGGCTCGTCCAGGAGGCGCTGACCCGGCTGATGCGCGGCCGCACCACCCTGGTGATCGCCCACCGGCTCTCGACCGTGCGCGACGCCGATCAGATCGCCGTGATGGAGGCGGGCCGGGTGATCGAGACCGGGCGCCACGACGACCTGCTCGCCGCCGGCGGCGCCTACGCGCGCCTGCACCGTCTGCAGCTGTCGGAGCCCGCGACCGCCGAGTGACGCGCCGAGTGACGCGCCGAGTGACTCGGCGAGCGACTCGCATGTGCGGCGACGCCGTCATGCGCCGGCTCCGTAGATTCGCGCGCCGGAGCGCGCCATAAGGGCCTCAGTCGATGAGGACCACACCGTGAGCGACCTGACGTTCGAGATCCAAAGTCATCCGGCCCCGCGGACCGCCGAGGAGCGGGCCGCGCTGATGGCGAATCCTGGCTTCGGCAAGGTGTTCACAGACCACATGGTGGTGGCGCGCTACACCGCCGGCCGCGGCTGGCACGACGCGCGGATCCAGGCGCGCGAGGCCATCCCCCTCGATCCTGCCGCCGCGGTGCTGCACTACGCGCAGGAGATCTTCGAGGGCCTGAAGGCCTACCGCACCGCGGACGGCGGCGCGGCCCTGTTCCGGCCGGAGGCCAACGCCCTGCGCTTCCGCCGCTCCGCCGAGCGGATGGCGATGGCGCCCTTCCCGGAGGACGCCTTCGTCGAGGCGATGCGCAGGCTCGTCGAGATCGACCGCGCCTGGATCCCCGACACGCCGGACGGCAGCCTCTACCTGCGCCCGTTCATGATCGCCAGCGAGGCCTTCCTCGGGGTCAAGCCGGCCTCGGAATACCTGTTCGTGACGATCGCCTCGGCGGTCGGCTCCTACTTCAAGGATCCGACCGGCACCGTGACGGTGTGGGTCTCGGAGCACTTCACCCGCGCGGCCCCGGGCGGCACGGGCGCGGCCAAGTGCGGCGGCAACTACGCGGCGAGCCTCGCGGCGCAGTCGGAGGCGGCGTCGCAGGGCTGCGAGCAGGTGGTGTTCCTCGACGCGGCCGAGCGCCGCTACGTCGAGGAGCTCGGCGGCATGAACGTGTTCTTCGTCTTCGAGGACGGCACGCTGGTGACGCCCCCGCTCTCGGACAGCATCCTGCCCGGCATCACCCGCGACTCGGTGATCACGCTGGCGCGGGAGGCGGGCCTGACCGTGAAGGAGGAGCCCTACACGATCGACGCGTGGCGCGCCGACGTGCGGGAGGGCCGCCTCACCGAGGCCTTCGCCTGCGGTACCGCCGCGGTGATCACGCCGATCGGCACCGTCAAGGGCCGGGAGGAGAGCTTCACCATCGGGAACGGCAAGGCCGGCCCCGTGGCCCAGCGGCTGCGGAGCCTGCTGGTGGACATCCAGCGGGGCAATTCCAATGACGCCCACGGCTGGTTCCAGAAGATCTTCTGAGAATCGGCGTCCGCCCGCGGCCGTGTGGTCGGGGTCGGGACTGCTGGGTTCGCCGCGAGGACCGGGCAGGCGTCTGCCCGGTCCTCGCCCTCGTCCCGAGGTCGCGGCGCGCGTTGCGGACTTCTCGGGCGGTCTTCGGCGGAGCGCACGGTGACGGATACGGTTGCCGCGCGCGTGACGGACGCGTCGGTCCACTCTCCCGAGCCGCCTATCGGCCCCTGGAACCCGGGCGTCCGGTCCGATCTGCCGTCCGGCTTCCTGCCCCTCGTGACCGTCTACCGGCCGGAGCACGTCGAGACGCCGCTCCGCGACGCCCTGGACCTGAGCGATCTCTGCGGGCTGCCCGCCCGCCAGCTCACCCGGTTCCGGGCCGGGCGCCTCGTCGTCCACGAGGTCCTGATCCGGGTGATGTCGGATCTCTCCGTGCCGGTGGGCGAAGTCTACGCCGATCTCGGCGTGAACTTCCGCGCCATCGTCGCGACCATCCTGCGCGAGGGCATCGAGCCCCGCCTCGCCGAGGTCGAGTCCGCCCTTGACCGGATCCGCGCCGAGGCCGACGCGGTGCTCGCCCGCGAGATCGCCGCCATCCTGGAGGAGAGACCTCCCCCGCCGCCGCCAGAGCCGCGCTGGCTCGACCGCCTGCTCGGGCGCCGCCCGCCGACGGTCCAGGCGCCGCGCGAGGATCTCGCGACCCGGGCCCTGCGCCATCTCGAGAGCTGGCAGCGACGCGCCGCCGAAGCCGGCGACGCCCTGGAGATGGCCGCCTGCGAGGCCCTGCGCGCCGTGGTGTCGGGCCTCATCGCGCGGCAGAATGCGGTCATCCGCGACGCCGCGCTGCTGCGGACCATCGCGGGGACGCTGGTCTCGAACGGCTACGGCAGCCGGCGCGTCGGCGAGCAGATCGAGCCCTGGATCGACGCCGTCGTCGAGGCGCAGCGCTACCGGCGGCTGGCGCCGCAGGATCATCCGGTGGTGATGAACGTGAAGGGCGCCTCGGCGTCCGGAAAGAGCACGATCCGCCCCTACCAGCTCGGCCTCGCCAGGCGGCTGGGCATGGCGTGGTCGGACTTCGCGGTGATCACCCCCGACGTCTGGCGCAAGTACCTCCTCGACTACGACAGCCTGGGCGAAGCTTCGCGTTACGCCGGGACGCTGACCGGCTACGAGGTCGAGATCATCGACATGAAGCTCGACCGCTACGTCACCCGCAAGGCGGCGGAGCGGCGGATCTCGAACCTGCTGATCGACCGGTTCCGGTTCGACAGCTTCCAGGCCGACGCGGGCTCGGACGGCGGCGGCCAGTTGCTCACCCGGTTCGGCGACCGCGTCTACATGCAGTTCATGGTCACGCCTCCGGCCGACACCGTGGAGCGCGCCTGGAAGCGCGGCGAGCTGTTCGGCCGCTACAAGGCCGTCGAGGACCTCCTGGCCCACAACGTCGAGGCCTATACCGGCATGCCGCGCCTGTTCTTCAACTGGGCGCTCGCACGGGACAAGCAGGTGGTCTGCGAGTTCCTCGACAACAGCGTGCCGCTGGGCGAGCGCCCGCGCACCATCGCGTTCTGGGCGGACGGAACTCTCAACATCCTCGACGTGAAGGGGCTGATCGACATCGACCGCTTCCGCAAGGTCGACATCTTCGCCCCCGGGCCCGACGCGGTGTTCGACGGCGCCGACCTCTCGGCCTCCGCCAACACCAGCTTCCTGCGCGAATGCCTGCGCCGGATGGCGGTCGTCCGCTTCGTTCAGGCCGAGACCGGCCGGGCCTTCATGCGTCTCGACCGCGGTCGGATCACGGCGCTGGATCCGGGAACCCTGGCGGCGGTGAAGTCGGGGCCCGATTGGGAGGCCGCCTGCGCCCTCATCGGCTTCCCGGCCGACCCGGCCTCGATCCCCGCCCTCGACGAGATTCTGAGCCCCGCGGAGGCACCGACGCTCGGTGCCTGGGGACCGATTCCTCCGGCCGGGCAAACGGAATAATATCGCCGTCCTGACACTTCACCCGGTCCGTCTCACCCTGGTATATTGCATACCTAGAACGGATGTGCATGATCGTCGGGGCACGAGAGACGCCGCCAGAGCAAGGCCGCGCCGCCCAAGAGAGAGGCTCAGGGATGGAACGCCAGGATTCGCCTTCGGCGAAATGGTGGCAGCTCGCCTTCGGCGTGATCTGCATGGCCATGATCGCCAACCTTCAATACGGTTGGACCCTGTTCGTGGACCCGATCGACCAGCGCTACCATTGGGGCCGCGCGGCGATCCAGCTCGCGTTCACGCTGTTCGTCGCCACGGAGACCTGGCTGGTGCCGGTCGAAGCGTGGTTCGTCGACCGCTACGGTCCGAAGATCGTCGTCGCCTTCGGCGGCGTGATGATCGCCCTCGCCTGGACCATCAACGCCTACGCCGACAGCCTGGCGATGCTCTATCTCGGCGCCGTCGTCGCCGGCATCGGTGCGGGCTCGGTCTACGGCACCTGCGTGGGCAACGCGCTCAAGTGGTTCCCGGATCGCCGCGGCCTCGCCGCCGGCGCCACCGCGGCCGGCTTCGGCGCGGGTGCCGCCATCACGGTGGTGCCGATCGCCCGCATGATCGCGTCGAGCGGCTACCAGGACGCGTTCCTGTACTTCGGCATCGGCCAGGGCGCCGTGGTGCTGGCCCTCGCCTTCCTGCTGCGCAAGCCGTCGACCAACACGCCGGTCCAGCGCAAGAAGACCCGCCTGCCGCAGACCAAGGTCGACCGCAGCCCCCGCGAGGCGGTGCGCACCCCGGTCTTCTGGGTCATGTACGTGATGTTCGTGATGGTCGCCTCCGGCGGCCTGATGGCGGCGGCGCAGATCGCCCCGATCGCCCACGACTTCCAGGTGGCCGGCGTGCCGGTGAGCCTGTTCGGCCTGCAGATGGCGGCGCTGACGCTGGCGATCTCGCTCGACCGGGTCTTCGACGGGTTCGGCCGGCCGTTCTTCGGCTACGTCTCCGACAACATCGGCCGCGAGAACACGATGTTCATCGCCTTCTCGACGGCGGCGCTCGCGGTGATCGTGCTGCTGACCTACGGTCACGTCCCGATGGTCTTCGTCCTGGCCACCGCGGTGTATTTCGGGGTCTTCGGCGAGATCTACTCGCTGTTCCCGGCGACCTGCGGCGACACGTTCGGCTCCAAGTACGCCGCCAGCAACGCCGGTCTGCTCTACACCGCCAAGGGCACCGCGGCCTTCCTCGTCCCCTTCGCCAGCATCCTGTCGGCGGCCTACGGCTGGTCGGCGGTGTTCACGCTGATCATCGTCCTCAACGTGACGGCGGCGGCGCTGGCGATGTTCGTCTTGCGCCCGATGCGGGCCCGTTACCTCGCCTCGGAGGACCAGCCCGCGGCGCTCGGCGCCCAGCCGATCCGGGCGGCCTGATAGGCCCCCCGCCCCACGACGTCGCGCAAGCGACGCCCGACCTTCGCGGATCTCCCGCCCTCCCCCTCCTCGGGAGTGTGGGGGATCCTCCAGCTAGCCGGCGCCGAGAGCCGCCCGTACAAACCGATCCTCCGGGAGATACCGTGATGACCGCAGTCGCCAAGATCGTCCACACCACCCCCGAGGTCGAGGCCGAGCCCGATCTGACCGACGGCTTCCACCTCGTCATCGACGCGCTCAAGCTGAACGGCATCGACACCATCTACGGTGTCCCGGGCATCCCGATCACCGATCTCGGGCGCATGGCCCAGGCCGAGGGGATGCGGGTGATCTCGTTCCGCCACGAGCAGCACGCCGGCAACGCCGCGGCGATCGCGGGCTTCCTCACCCAGAAGCCGGGCATCTGCCTCACCGTCTCGGCGCCGGGCTTCCTCAACGGCCTGACCGCCCTCGCCAACGCCACCACCAACTGCTTCCCGATGATCCTGATCTCGGGCTCCTCCGAGCGCGAGATCGTCGACCTGCAGCAGGGCGACTACGAGGAGATGGACCAGCTCGCCATCGCCAAGCCCCTGTGCAAGGCGGCCTTCCGGGTGCTGCACGCCGCCGATATCGGCATCGGCGTCGCCCGCGCCATCCGCGCGGCCTGCTCGGGCCGGCCGGGCGGCGTCTACCTCGACCTGCCCGCCAAGCTGTTCTCCCAGGTGATGGACGCCGAGGCCGGCCAGAAGTCGCTGGTCAAGGTGATCGATCCGGCGCCTGCCCAGCACCCCGCCCCCGAGGCGATCGCCCGGGCGCTCGAGGTCCTGAAATCCGCCAAGCGGCCGCTGATCGTGCTCGGCAAGGGCGCCGCCTACGCCCAGGCCGATGACGCCATCCGCGCCCTCGTGGAGACCAGCGGCATCCCCTACGTGCCGATGAGCATGGCCAAGGGCCTCCTGCCCGACACCCACCCGCTCTCGGCCGGCGCGGCGCGCTCGACGGCGCTGAAGGACTCGGACGTGGTGCTGCTGGTCGGCGCCCGGCTGAACTGGCTGCTGTCGCACGGCAAGGGCAAGAGCTGGGGCGAGCCGGGCTCGACCAAGTTCATCCAGATCGACATCGAGCCCCGCGAGATGGACTCGAACGTCGAGATCATGGCGCCGGTGGTCGGCGACATCGCCTCCTGCGTGCAGGCGCTGCTCGACGGCATGGGCCAGGGCTGGCAGCAGCCCCCGTCCGACTGGATCGAGACGCTCAAGTCGAAGCGCGAGGCGAACGTCGCCAAGATGGCGCCGAAGCTCATGAGCAACGCCTCGCCCATGAACTTCCACGCGGCGCTCGGCGCGCTGCGCACCATCGTCAAGGAGCGGCCGGACGCGATCCTCGTCAACGAGGGCGCCAACACCCTCGACCTCGCCCGCGGCATCATCGACATGTACCAGCCGCGCAAGCGCCTGGACGTCGGCACCTGGGGCATCATGGGCATCGGCATGGGCTTCGCCGTCGCGGCCGCCGTCGAGACCGGCAAGCCAGTGCTCTGCGTCGAGGGTGACAGCGCCTTCGGCTTCTCCGGCATGGAGGTCGAGACGATCTGCCGGTACGGCCTGCCGGTCTGCATCGTGGTGTTCAACAACAACGGCATCTACCGCGGCACCGACACGGATCCGACCGGCCGCGACCCGGCCACCACCGTGTTCGTGCCGGATTCCCGCTACGACAAGATGATGGAGGCCTTCGGCGGCGTCGGCTACCACGTCACCACGCCGGACGAGCTGACCCGCGCGGTCAACGAGGCGATGAACTCGGGCCGCCCGGCCCTCGTCAACGCCGTCATCGACCCGGCGGCCGGCAGCGAGAGCGGCAACATCGGCAGCCTCAACCCGCAGAGCGGGATCAAGAAGAAGAAGTGAGGGCGAGCCCCTCGCGAGATCTCTGATCCCACACCATCGAAGCTGGGCTCGCGTGTCGAGCCCGGCTCTTTGCCTTGACGAGAACGGCGTCGCGGATCCGCGCGGGACGGTGTTCCGCTGAAGCTCCCGGCCCCCGGGAGACCTTCCCCGCACCGTCATCGCGAGCGAAGCGAAGCGGCCCGGGCCGGCGCGGTCCAGTTCCGCGCGGAGCGCGGGGATGGCTTCGCCGCGCCCGCAGTGACGGCGCCGGATCCGTCATCCGTTCGGTGACGGTGCATCCATGATCGATCCCGACCTCGCCGGCCGCCTGCACTTCCGCCACCGGCTCCCCACCGAGGAGCCCCTCCCCCCGGGCCGGCACGACCTCGGCCTCTTCGCCGAGCGCGACGCGGTGCTGGTGGTCCCCGAGGGCCTCGATCCGCGCCGGCCCTGCCCGCTCGTGGTGCTGTTCCACGGCGGCGGCGGCAGCGCCGAGCGCATCCTGCCGATGCTGGAGGCGCACGCCCGGACCGAGCGCTTCCTGCTCCTCGCGCCGCAATCCCTGTTCCCGACCTGGGACATCGTCATCGCCGGCCACGGGCCCGACCGGGAGCGCGTCGCGGCGGCGCTGGGTCACGTCGCCGACCGGTTCCTGCTCGATCCGCAGCGGCTCTGCTTCGCCGGCCATTCCGACGGCGGCAGCTACACGCTCTCGTCGGGGCTCGCGAACGGCGACGTGGCGAGCCACCTGATCGTCTCGTCGGCGGGGTTCCTGTCGGTGCACCTGCAGGTCGGCGCCCCGCGCATCTTCCTGTCGCACGGGACCCAGGACGAGCAGATCCCGATTGACCGGAGCGCCCGGGTCCACGTGCCGGCCCTGCGCGAAGCCGGCTATCCCGTGACCTACGTCGAGTATGACGGACCGCACGCCCACCAGCCGGCCGTGGTGACGCAGGCGGTCAGGTTCTTCCTGGCGGATCCGCCCGCCGAGCGCTGAGGGTCAGGCCAGCGCGGCCCGGGCCGGCGCGCGGGCGCGGATCGGCGCCTCGGGCGCGTCGGCCTCGGACAGGAGCGCCGGGATCAGGTCGGTCTGCGAGACGATCCCGACCAGGCGGCCGTCGTCGTCGACCACCGGCAGGTGGTGAAGCCCCGCCTCCGACATCCGCGGCACAAGGGCGGCCACGGGCGTGTCGGGACCGACCGGCTCGACCGCGCTCATGATGTCGGCCGCGCAGCCGTGGGGGGCGCGGCCGCGCTCGGCGGTGAGGCGCAGGCGGCGGCCGAGACCGAGGCGCGGCCCGTTCCGGTCCCAGGCGGCCTTGTCGAGCAGGTCGGTCTGCGTGACGATGCCGAGGACGCGCGCGCCCTCGTCGGTGACCGGAAGCGCCTTGATGCGGTGACGGCGCAGCAGCCGCATGGCCTCGGAGAGCGGCGCGTCCGGCGCCACCGCGATCACGTCGCGCGACATGATCGCCGCGCAGGTGATCGGGCCCGAGCGGCGGCCGTAGACCCGCATCTGCACGCGCCGCAGGATCTGCTCCAGGTCGCCCCGATCGACGTCCAGGAGCTGGTCGAAATCCTCCAGCGCGGCGTCGAGGTCCGAGGCCCGGAAGCCGACCCGGGCGTCCGAGGGCGGATCGGCGGTCCGGGGCCCGGCCGGGCGCAGGTGCGGGTAGGCGCGCCCGGTGAGGTTGTTGAACAGCAGGGCGGTGGTCAGCAGCAGCAGCGAGTTGACCGCCACCGGCCACAGCACGAAGCCGTAGCCCAGCTCCCGGATCGCCGGGCCGCCGAGCACCGCCGTCAGCGCCACGGCCCCGCTCGGCGGGTGCAGGCAGCGCAGGGCCATCATCAGCGCGATCGCCACCCCGATGGCGCAGGACGCCGCCACGAACGGGTCGCCGATCCAGGCCGCCGCCGTGACACCGACGAGCGCCGCCACGATGTTGCCGCCGAGGATCGACCAGGGCTGCGCCAGAGGGCTTGCCGGCACCGCGAAGAGCAGCACCGCCGAGGCGCCCATCGGGGCGATCAGCACCGGCAGGGCCTCGGCCGGGACGGAGACCCGGCAGACGAAGCCGGTCGCCAGGATGCCCACGAGGGCACCGGCCGCCGAGCGCAGGCGCTCGCGCTTGCTGACCGGGGTCAGCTCCGGCAGGAAACGGCTGAGGAATGCGCGCATCGGATCCGGGGCTCGCACGTGAAAAGGACGGCGCCCCGGGGAGCGCCGTCCTGTCTCAGGGTCGCTGAAGTCGGGCGGTCCTTATCAGACCGCGCGGGCCTCGTGCATCGCCCGGATCTGCTCCTGGGTGTAACCCAGGTCTGCGAGCACCTCATCGGTGTGCTCGCCGAGCAGCGGCGACGCCTTCACCTCGACCTGCATGTCGGAGAACTTGATCGGGCTTCCGACGGTCAGGTACTTGCCGAGCTTCGGGTGCGCCACCTCGACGACGGTGCCGCTCTCGCGCAGGGACTTGTCCTCGGCGATCTCCTTCATCGACAGCACCGGCGCGCAGGGGATGTCGTAGGTGCGCAGGATGTCGACCGCCTCGAACTTGGTCTTGTCGGCGAGCCACTCCTCGATCGTCTTGAAGATGTCGAAGATCTTGTCCTGGCGGGCGCGCGGCGTGTTGTAGCCCGGGTCGGTGATCCACTCCTCCTTGCCGAGCGCCTTGCAGATCGGCGCCCAGGCGTGGCCCTGGATCGTGAAGTAGATGTAGGCGTTCGGGTCGGTCTCCCAGCCCTTGCACTTCAGCACCCAGCCCGGCTGGCCGCCGCCGCCCGCGTTGCCGCCGCGCGGCACCACGTCGGAGAACTCGCCGTGGGGGTACTGCGGGTACTCCTCGAGGTAGCCGAGCGCGTCGAGGCGCTGCTGGTCGCGCAGCTTCACGCGGCAGAGGTTGATCACCGAGTCCTGCATCGACACGGCGACCTTCTGGCCCTTGCCGGTCTTGTTCTTCTGGTGGAGCGCCGTGAGGATGCCGATGGCGAGGTGCATGCCGGTGTTGGAGTCACCGAGCGCGGCGGCGCTGACGGTGGGCGGCCCGTCCCAGAAGCCCGTGGTCGAGGCGGCACCGCCCGCGCACTGGGCGACGTTCTCGTAGACCTTCAGGTCCTCGTAGTGGTGGCCGTCCGAGAAGCCCTTCACCGAGGCGAGGATCATGCCCGGGTTCAGCTCCTGGATGCGGGCCCAGGAGAAGCCCATCCGGTCGAGGGCGCCGGGTCCGAAGTTCTCGACCATGACGTCGGAGTCCTGTATGAGCTTCTCGAGGACTTCCTTGCCGGCCTGGGTCTTGGTGTCGAGGGTGAGCGAGCGCTTGTTGGAGTTCAGCATCGTGAAGTAGAGCGCGTCCGCGTCCTCGACGTGGCGCAGCTGCGTGCGGGTCACGTCGCCGGCGCCGGGGCGCTCGACCTTGATCACGTCGGCGCCGAACCAGGCGAGGAGCTGCGTGCAGGCCGGGCCGGCCTGGACGTGGGTGAAGTCGATGATCTTGATGCCTTCCAGCGGCTTGCTCATTGGGCGTTCTCCCTGTGCGGTTCGGTGATCGGGTCCTTCGGATCGTCCGGCGGGCTCAAGGCGCCCGACGGGCCGGATCCGAGGAAGCTTCGAGTTCGGCGACGCGCTGGCGCAGGCGCTTCTCCTCGGCCCAGCGCTCGGTCTCGTCGCGGATCACGGCGACGATCCCGGTCACCCGGTCGGAGGCGTCCCGCACCATCCCCACCGTGAAGGCGATGGAGAGCTGGCGGCCGTCCTTGTGGAGCGCCGGCACCCTCAGGGTCTCTGCCCCGTAGCGGGTGACGCCGGTGCGCATGGTCTTGGCGTAGCCGTCCCAGTGGCGGCGTCGGTGCCGCTCGGGTGTGATCAGATCGAGGGTCTGGCCCAGAGCCTCGGCGGCGGTGAAGCCGAAGATGCGCTCCGCGGCCGGGTTCCAGACCGTGATGGCGCCGTCCGGATCGGACACCACCACCGCGTCGCCGATCGCCTCGGCCAGACCGTGGATCTCGAGGGAACCGGGCGCGGCCAGGGTCGGCCCGGTCGCCGTCATGGGCGCCACCCGGTCGGCGGCGCGGATGAGAGGTGGATCGCGGCAGTCCGGCGCCTTGTCATGGGGCGGCCCTTCCTGAACGTCACGCGCGGAAACGGCGGTAAAATTCCGGTCCCGCATCCTTGAAGGGCTGTCACCCGCCCTCTTCGGTTGGTATTTGGTATGCCAAATGGAGAATGGCGTCAACCGACGGGGTGACAGGTGGCACTTTTCTTCAAGCGGCCGGTGGAGCTTTCCGGGCGAAGCCGTCGGCCGACGCGCGCCGTTCGACCGCCGCCGCGCGACGCGGCAAGGCGCTCATGTCCTTCTCAGATTTGCCGCTTTCAGCGAGCAGGACTCCGCCCGTCAGGCAGCTCGGACCGGCGGTTCGGCACACCGCCCGGGAGACCATTTCGGTGATCCGTTTCGAGAAAGTCAGCAAGGTCTACCGGACGGAAGGCCACCGGCGGACCATCCTGGAACAGGTGTCGTTCACCCTGAAGCCGGGCGTGTCCTACGGCATCCTCGGCATCAACGGCGCCGGAAAATCCACCACGATGCGGCTGATCGCCGGCACCGAGGACGCGACGCGCGGCCGGATCCACCGCGGCCTCAGGGTCTCGTGGCCCCTCGGCTTCGCGGGCGGCTTCCATCCCAAGATGACCGGGCGCGACAACGTCACCTTCGTGGCGCGCATCTACGGCGAGGACCCGCGCAAGGTGCTCGATTTCGTCGAGGACTTCTCGGAACTCGGAAGCTACCTCGACGTGCCGATCTACACGTACTCGTCGGGCATGGGCGCGCGGCTCGCCTTCGGCATGAGCATGGCGATCCCGTTCGACTGCTACCTGATCGACGAGATCACCTCGGTCGGCGACGCGCGGTTCTCGAAGCGCTGCGACGAGGTCTTCTCGCAGCGCCGGAAGAACGCCGACATCATCATGGTCTCGCACTCCATGGAGACCATCCGGCAGTGGTGCACGCAGGGGTTGGTCCTGCTGAACGGTCGCGCGATCATCTACGAGGACGTGAACGACGCCATCGAGGTGTACCGGCGCCTCAACGCCTGACCGCGCCGGCGGCGGCCGGACCGCGACGACATGCTTTTGCCGCCTCGCCGTGCGAGAGACGGTCGCGGCGCCGGGTGCGGCGCGCGCGGGATCCCGGTAACGGGTCGACCTTCGAGGCCGGGGAGGCCGGGAATCAGACCATGAACATGGAGATCCGGAAGGCCGAGGGGCAGCCGGTCACGCCCGCGGACCGCCAGCAGGCGGTGAGCGAGTCGCTGCGGCAGATCGCGCGCATGTCGCGCTTCGCCGACCGCAAGAAGGGCATCCGGTCCTTTCAGGCCGACGCCAAGAACGATCCCTGGATCCCGATCCTGTTCGTCGTCTGCTTCCTGCTGCCGACGCTCGCCGGGGCGGCCTATTACGGCCTGATCGCCTCGGACCGCTACGTCAGCGAGGCGCGATTCGCGATCCGGCCGGCCATCGGCTCCGCCGAGAAGACGTCCTCGGAGACCGGCGGGACGAATTCCGGCATGGCGAACCAGATGGTGGCGCAGGACACGCTGATCACGCGCGAGTTCATCCTCAGCCGTCCGATGCTGGAGCTCCTCGAGGCGCAGCTTCCGCTGCGCCAGTGGTTCAGCAGCGAGTCCATAGACTACTTCTCGCGCTTCGATCCGGAGAAGCCGATCGAGAAGTTCGTCCGCTACTGGAAGCGGCGCGTCGGCGTCGAGGTCGAGGCCGGATCCGGCATCTTGTCGGTGGAGGTCGAGGCCTTCGATCCCCAGGAATCCCTCGCCATCGCCAAGGCCATCATGAAGGAGGCCGAGCGCAAGGTGAACGACCTCAGCGTCAAGTCGCGCGAGGATGCCGTCGCCGAGAGCACGCGGGAGCTGCGGCTCGCCGAGGAGCGCATGACCAAGATCCGCCTCGCGACGCGCGACCTGCGCAACCGCGAGGGCGTGCTCGACGCGCAGAAGACGAACGACATCAACGTCAAGATGATCGCCGAGATGCGGGCCTCGCGGATCAACCTCGCGCTCCAGCTCGCGATCGGGCAGCGGGACCTCGGTCCCGACGCCCGCCGGATCATCGACATCAAGCAGCAGATGAAGGACCTCGACGACAACATCGCCCGGATCGAGCGGCAATCCGCCAGCCAGGATCCGGAGCAGAAGCGCCTGCTCTCCGACGCGTTGACCAAGTTCGAGGTCTTGGAGAACGACCGCAAGAACGCCGAGAAGTACTATCAGCAGGTGCTGACCGCCCACGAGCGCGCGCGCATCATCGCGGCCCGGCAGATCGAGTTCTTCAGCCCGATCGTCGAGCCGGTGAAGGCCGAATCCTCCACCGAACCGCGGCGGCTCTTGATGATCGCGTTGATCACCGCGGGCGCCGGCGTCCTGTTCGGCGCCGCGATGTTCGCCCGGAAGATGATGACCTAACGCGCGTCCCGCCGGGTTCGCCCGGGACGGTCCGGTATCCTCAGCGGCCGGCCCCGGTGCCCCGGTCATCCGCCGCCGGGCCGATGGTGCCGCCGGTCCAGCCCTGGGCGCGCCAGCCCTCGGCGCGCTGGTCGAGATCGATCGACCCTGCCTGGTCGAGAATGGACAGGACGCGCTCGGCCCGGGACTCGTCGGCGCGCACCGTCACCAGGGTACCGCCGCGACGCACGCCCTCGGCGTAGGTCTCGGCCTCGTCGGCGCTGAGGCCCGCGGCGGTCAGGCCGCCGATCAGGCCGCCGGCCGCGGCGCCCACGCCGGCGCCCGTCACGGTGGCGACGAGCCAGCCCGCCGCCGCCACCGGCCCGAGCCCCGGGATCGCCAGGAGGCCCAGCCCAGCGAGCAGGCCGGCGCCGCCGCCCAGGACCGTGCCGACCGTGGCTCCGGTGCCGGCGGAATCCGCCGCGTCCACCGGTCGGGGAACGGCGGTCCCGGGCGCCCGCGGCGGGACCGCGGGCTCGTTGCGATTCGCGATGATGCTGATGTCCGCGTGGGGGATGCCGGCGGCCTCCAGCCGGTCCACCGCCCCCGCGGCGGCGTCGTAATCGTCGAACAGGGCGGTCAGGGCGCGCAGGGCCATCGAGCTCTCCCGGTATGTCCGGGCCTGGGCCCGGAGACGTGGCGGCGGCGCGGGCGGCCCGGACGCGGGCGCGGTCGGATGCCGGATCGACGCTCTCGCCGACCGATCAAGCGATCGCGGCGGCCCGGGTTCCCGCGAGCGCCGGCCCCATCTTAACGCCGCGCTAACCATCCGCTCGGCAGATCTTGCCGGGTACGTCCCGGGCCTGTCCCGGGCGAACGGCAGCGGATGGCAGCGATGGCAGAGACGGCGAGCGTGCCGGCACAGACAGGAGCGGCGGCCGTCCTCGGCCAGCTCGCGCTGCCGACGCGCGGCGATCTCCAGGCGCTGTCGAAGCGGTCGGACCTGCTGTTCGCGACCGGCGTGCTGGGGATCCTGGCGGTCCTCATCTTCCCGTTGCCGGCGATCCTGCTCGACCTGCTGCTGGCCGTGTCGATCATCCTGTCGGTCCTGATCATGATGACCGGCCTGTCGATCGACAACCCGCTGGAATTCACCGTCTTCCCGACGCTGCTGCTCATCGCCACGATGTTGCGGCTCGCCCTCAACCTCGCCTCGACGCGCCTGATCCTCGGGCACGGGCACGAGGGCACGGCGGCGGCCGGGCACGTCATCGAGGCCTTCGGCCACTTCGTGATGGGCGGCAACTTCGTCATCGGGATCATCGTGTTCGCGATCCTGATCATCGTGAACTTCGTGGTGATCACGAAGGGCTCGGGCCGCATCGCCGAGGTCGCGGCCCGCTTCACCCTCGACGCGATGCCCGGCAAGCAGATGGCCATCGACGCCGACCTGTCGGCCGGCCTGATCGACGAGAAGACCGCGAAGGCGCGGCGCGCGGCGCTCGAGGAAGAATCCTCCTTCTTCGGCGCCATGGACGGTGCCTCGAAGTTCGTGCGCGGCGACGCGGTGGCGGCCCTGCTGATCACCTTCATCAACGTGGTCGGCGGCATCATCATCGGGGTGGCGCAGCAGGGCTTGAGCTTCGGCGAGGCCGCCAAGAGCTACACCCTGCTGACGATCGGCGACGGCCTCGCGAGCCAGGTCCCGGCGCTGATCGTGTCGACGGCGGCGGGCCTGCTGGTCTCGAAGGCCGGCGTGCGCGGCGCCGCCGACAAGGCGCTCGGCAAGCAGCTCGCGCACTATCCCAAGGCGCTGGGCATGTCAGCCGCGGTGATGCTGCTGATCGCCCTCCTGCCCGGCATGCCGATGCTGCCCTTCGTCCTGCTGGGCGGCGGGGCCGGCTACGCAGCGTGGCGCATCAACAAGACCGCCAAGCTCGCGCCGCCGCTCGACGCCCTGGGCGCCCCGATGGATGCGGCCGCGGTCGCCGCGGCGAGCGCCGCCAAGGAGGAGACGGTCACCGACCTGCTGAAGCTCGACGACCTCAAGCTCGAGATGGGCTACGCGCTCCTCGCCCTGGTCAACGGCGAGGGCCAGGACCGGCTCACCGACCAGATCAAGGCCCTGCGCCGCCAGCTCGCCGCGGAACTCGGCTTCGTGATGCCGTCGGTGCGCATCCTCGACAACGTCCAGCTCGACGCCAACGCCTACGTGGTGCGGGTCAAGGAGATCGAGGCGGGCACCGGCCGGATCTTCCCGGGCCAGTTCATGGCGATGGATCCGATGGGCGGTCAGGTCCAGCTGCCCGGACAACACATGCTGGAGCCGACCTTCGGCCTGCCGGCAACCTGGATCGACGCGGCCCTGCGCGACCAAGCGCAGCTCAAAGGCTACACCGTGGTCGATGCCGCCACCGTCGTGTCGACGCACCTGACCGAGATCATCAAGGCCCACGTCTCCGAGCTCCTCAACCACGTCGAGGTCTCGAAGCTGCTGCGCGAGCTGCCCAAGGAGCACGCCGAGTTGCTCAAGGAGATCGTGCCGTCGCAGATCTCCACCACCGGCATCCAGCGCGTGCTGCAGTTCCTGCTCGCCGAGCGGGTCTCGATCCGCGATCTAGGGGCGATCGTGGAGGCGATCGCCGAGGTGGCGGGCGCGGTGAAGAACCCCCGCGACGTGGTCGAGCACGTCCGGGCGCGCCTCGGCCGGCAGATCTGCGCACAGTACCAGGACCCGAACGGCATGCTGCCGATCATCACCCTGTCGCCGGCCTGGGAGCAGGCGTTCATGGAGTCGATCGTCGGCGAGCGCGAGGAGCGCTACCTCGCGATGCAGCCCTCGAAGCTCAGCGAGTTCGTCAACACCGTGCGCGACCGCTTCGAGACGGCGGCGCGCCAGGGCGAGATGCCGGTGCTCGTCACCTCCGCCCAGACGCGGCCTTTCGTGCGCTCGATCATCGAGCGCTTCCGCCGCGAGACGCCGGTGATGAGCCAGGCGGAGATCCACCCGCGGGCGCGGCTGCGGACGGTGAACTCGATCTGAGGACCCAGGGGCCGCGACACCGGCGTGGGCAGACTCGTGCCGGCGCACGGGCCGAGGGAGCAATTACGGGATCGGCGCGCGCCGCGCGCAGACGAAGCGCGCGGGCGAAGCGATCCCGGGTTTCGCGGTGTGGCGCGCGGGGGCCGAGGCGGCGGCGTCACCCCCGCGTCGAGACGGCGGTCAGGCCCTCAGATCGCTTTCTGCTTGAGCTCCCGCTCCAACTCGTGCGCGTCGAGACCGGGAACGACGACGGGCGGTTCCGGCACGGCGGCCGCCTTGGGCCCGTGCGCGGCCGAGCCGATCGCCGCGGCCAGCCGCGAGCGCTCGAAGGCGATCACCACGATCACCGAGACCAGGGCCGGAAGCCAGAAGTAGAAGATCCGGAAGATGATCACCGCCGCGATGATCGCGTCCTTCTGCGCCTCGTCGGTGATGTGCATCGCGGTGATGAACACGATCTCGAACACGCCGAGGCCGCCCGGCGCGTGCGAGGCCAGCGCCACCGAGAAGGAGGCCAGGAAGATCGCCAGGACCGGGATGAAGCCCGGGTTCATCGCCTCCGGCAGGGCGAAGTAGATGATGCCCGCCGCGCCCAGGAGCTCCAGCGGCGCCGCGAGCAGCTGGCGCCCCATGATGCCGGGCCGGGGATATTCGAGCTTGAACGACCGAATGTGCAGCGGCCGCAGGTGCAGGATCGAGCCGATCACGTACAGCCCGACGAAGCCCAGCATGCCGATGCCGACGATCAGCGCGGTCTTGGAATCGGTGAGGAAGCCCGGGAGCTTGCCCTCGAGGCGCGTCAGCAGGTTCGGATCGACCACCAGCGTGAAGCCGCCGAGGAGGACGGTCCCGAGGAAGAACGTGAACGAGCAGAGCGCCACCAGCACGGCGACCTGCGCCGCCGTCAGGCCCTTGGCCGTGTAGGCCCGGTAGCGGACCAGGGCGCCCGAGAAGACCGAGGCGCCGATATTGTGCGAGAGCGCGTAGGTCGTGAACGAGCAGAGCGAGACGAAGAGCCACGAGATGTGGCGCACGCCCAGATGCAGCAGGGCGATCCGGTCGTACCAGGCGAGCGCCGCGTAGGCGACCAGGGTCGACAGGGCCGCCAGCAGGATCCGGTGGGGCGGGATCGCGAGGATCGCGGCCCAGATCGCCGCGAGCGAGGTCGTCTTCAATTCCTGGTAGAGGAAGTAGCCCGATATCACGACGGCCGCGAGGCCGATCAAGGGCCAGATGAACTCGCTGATCTTCTTCATGAACACCGACGCCCTGGGGAGAGCCCCTGATGCGCCGGCACGCGACGCGCTGCAAGCGGCATGGCGCCGCCGCGATCCCCCTTGTCAGGTGATCGTGACGGTTTCGTGCCGCGGAAGCCGGCCGAGCGGTCCGACGGGCCGCGTCAGCCCCGGGCGCGGTTGAGGCCGATCCCGTCCATGGCGGCCTGATCGCGGGCCGATTCGGCAGCGCGCTCGGCGGTCCGCTCGCGGTCGTTCAGGATCTCGACCTTCTTGAGCTCCTCGAACGCCTCGCCCAGCTCGGCCTTCGCCTCGGCGAGCTGACCCTCGAGCGCCTGGGCGGACTGGATCATGTTGTCCCGGCGCGTCGCCGCGGCCCGGGCGTAGGTCGGGTAGGCGAAGTGACCGACGTCGGTGATTCCGGCCCGGGCCTCCTCGACGGCGACCTCGCGATCGAGCTCCACCGCCATGCGCTGGAAGTCGGCCATCATCATCTCGATCTGGGTCACGCGCCGGCGCTTCTCGTCGACCTGGAAGCGGCGCAGGCGGATCAGCGTGTCACGCGATTTCATCAGGACGCTCACTCCACGCAACGCTTGAGGCCGCGCCCGGGATCGTGCCCGGACCGAGCCTGTGTGCGAGCCTGCCCACGGCAAACCCGCCCGGATCCCCCACGTGCACCATGATCGCGCCGAAGCGTTAACGCCCCGGCCCATGGTGCCTAGGCCCTGCCGACGATCTCGGTGAGCCGTGCGTAACCATCGCCGATGGACGTTGCTTCTTCCTTACCCTGCCCCAGAAAAGCCTCAAGATCGGGCATGAGCGCGACCGCCTCGTCGACCTCCTGGGAGGAGCCCGCCCGGTAGGCGCCGAGCCGGATCAGCTCCTCCATGTCGGCGTAGGTCGACAGCAGCCGCCGCGCCCGCCGCACGACCGGGAGGTAGGCCGGGTCGCAGGAGCGCGGCATGGTGCGCGAGACCGAGCGCAGAACGTTGATCGCCGGGTAGCGCCCGCGCTCCGCGATGGCGCGCTCCATGACGATGTGACCGTCGAGGATGCCCCGCACCGCGTCGGCCACGGGCTCGTTGTGGTCGTCGCCCTCGACCAGGACGGTGAACAGGGCCGAGATCGTGCCCTGCCCCACCCCTGGACCGGCGCGCTCGAGCAGGCGCGGCAGCTCCGAGAAGACGGTCGGCGTGTAGCCCTTGGCGGTGGGCGGCTCGCCGGCGGCGAGGCCGATATCGCGCTGGGCCATGGCGAAGCGCGTGATCGAGTCGATCATGCACAGGACCTTGGCGCCCTGATCGCGGAAGTGCTCAGCGACCGACAGGGTCACGTAGGCCGCGTTCCGGCGCATCAGGGCCGGCTCGTCGGAGGTCGCCACCACGACCACCGAGCGCGCGAGCCCCGCGGCGCCCAGATCGTCCTGGAGGAATTCCTGCACCTCGCGGCCGCGCTCGCCCACGAGGCCGATCACCGCCACATCGGCGGCCGTGTAGCGGGCCAGCATCGACAGCAACACGGACTTGCCGACGCCGGACCCGGCGAAGATGCCCATCCGCTGGCCCGCGCACATGGTCAGGAAGGTGTTGATGCACCGGACGCCCAGATCGAGCGGTCCGCCGACGCGTGTGCGGGCGTGGGCGGGGGGCGGGTCCGCGCGCAGGGGGTAGACGTCGGGCCCCTGCACAAGGGGGCCCAGCCCGTCGACCGGCCGCCCGAGGGCGTCGATCACCCGGCCGAGCCAAGCGCCGGAGGGCCGGATCGCGCCGGCCGATTCGTCGCGGACATAGGCGGGGCAGCCGCGCCGCACGCCCTCGAGCGAGCCGAACGGCATCGCGAGCGCCCGATCGCCCTGGAACCCGATGACCTCGCAGGGCACCAGCCCGTGGCCGTTAGCACCCTCGACGTCGACCCGGCCACCGAGTCGCATCGCGGCCACAGGTCCGGCGACCTCCACCAGCAGGCCGCGGATCGCCACGACCCGCCCGAACGTCTCCAGCACCTCGATCCGCTCGAGGGCGGCCTGCGCCGACGCGAGCGAAGCAACGGATCTTGCCGGATCCTGTGTCATCGGCCTGGCTCTCAACGCTTCGTTTACCGGCCTCCTTAACACTGCGGGTCACGGGCTCGTAGCGGCTCGATCCGGGGCGCGACCACAATCGCGCCCGACGAAGTCGTACCGGTGTGTCCGACGGACAACACCGGGGATCGAACCGTTGCGCAGGAAGTACTTACGCCGAAGGGGGCGAGCGGCCTGGACGGGGGCGGATCGGAATCGGGGCCGAGGGCGAGGCCGGAGGAACGGTGTTTCTCCTGTCAAGCTCGCGGAACTTCGAACGAGACGCTTGCGGGCAGGAATCAGGTTTTGTTAACGATTAATCCATAGCGTTCCACGTCAAGAGCGACGGAGCGCCCGTCCACAGGCCGGTGGCGGGCGAAGGCTGGGACGTGTCTGCGCGCTGATGCGGCCGGCGGGGCTGGGGACCGACGATGCGGGTACTTTTGATCGAGGACGACAGCGCGACCGCGCAGAGCATCGAGCTGATGCTCA
The DNA here is from genome assembly GCF_000383455.1 of Methylobacterium sp. 285MFTsu5.1. Classification (NCBI taxonomy): domain Bacteria; kingdom Pseudomonadati; phylum Pseudomonadota; class Alphaproteobacteria; order Hyphomicrobiales; family Methylobacteriaceae; genus Methylobacterium; species Methylobacterium sp. 285MFTsu5.1. The sequence continues at coordinate 171,528 of NZ_KB911275.1, forward strand.
AGTCCGAGAACTTCAACACCTACACCACCGACCTCGGGGAAGAGGGTGTCGATCTCGGTAAGCTGTACGATTACGACATCATCCTCCTCGATCTGAACCTGCCCGACATGTCGGGCTACGAGGTGCTCCGCTCGCTGCGCGTGGCGAAGGTGAAGACCCCGATCCTGATCCTCTCCGGCATGGCCGGCATCGAGGACAAGGTGAAGGGCCTCGGCTTCGGCGCCGACGACTACCTCACCAAGCCGTTCCACAAGGACGAGCTGGTGGCGCGCATCCACGCCATCGTGCGCCGCTCGAAGGGCCACGCCCAGTCGGTCATCACCACCGGCGACCTGATCGTGAACCTCGATCAGAAGACCGTCGAGGTCGGCGGCGCCCGGGTGCACCTCACCGGCAAGGAGTACCAGATGCTGGAGCTCCTCTCGCTCCGGAAGGGCACGACGCTCACCAAGGAGATGTTCCTGAACCATCTCTACGGCGGCATGGACGAGCCCGAGCTGAAGATCATCGACGTCTTCATCTGCAAGCTGCGCAAGAAGCTTGCCAACGCCAGCCAGGGCAAGAACTACATCGAGACCGTCTGGGGCCGCGGCTACGTGCTGCGCGAGCCGATGGACGGCGAGGAGCGCATGGCGGTCTGATCCGCCGGTCGCACCGTCTCGTGAAAAACCCCGCGCGGTCCGGCCGCGCGGGGTTTTCGCGTTCCGGCGGTGTCCGCAGCCCTCACCGCGTCCCGGTGGCCGAGAAGACCTGCGCGGCGGGCGCGATCACCACGTAGCCGCCGCAGGGCGCGGCCCGGCTGATCACCGCGCTGGCGACACCCCAGATGTACGTGCCGCGGCGATCCTGCGCGACGACCGGGCCGCCGGAATCGCCGAAGCAGACCCGGGCACCGTTGGCCCGCGCGATGGTCAGCCCGGTGCTGCTCGCCGCCACCGGCGTCAGCGTGGCGGTGCGCAGGCGCCCGACCGTCCGGCCGGAGAGGCCGGCGCCGGCGATGCGCAGGCTCTTGGGGACCCGGCCGGGATCCGCCGCCAACGGAACCGGCCGCCGGTCGCGCACCGGCTCGGTCAGGCGCAGGACCGCGAGGTCGAGGGAGAGGTCGGAGAGGCTGACGCCCGACGCCTCATTCGGCAGCATCTCACCAGGATCGGGACTGTAGCGGGCCGCGACCCGCGCCCCGTAGACCGGCCGCGCCGGCTCGCTGCCCCGGAAGAACACCACGAGCGCGCCCAGCGGATCGCCGTTCACGCAATGGGCCGCGGTGAGCACGAGATCCGGCGCGATGAGCACGCCGGTGCAGCGGGTCAGCTTCAGCGCCTCCTCGGGCTGGGTGATCGTGCCGATCGCCACGGTGGCCTGCGCCAGGGCATCCCGGCCGGCGGCCGAGCCGCCGTCGATCGCGGCGGCCGGGCCCGACAGGCCCAGACCGAGGGTGAGCGCCGACGCGGCGGCGGCGCGTCGCGCCCCGATGGTCCGGAAGGTCGTCCCGAAGCTGGTCCCGAAGCTGATCACGTGCTGCTCATCCCCGCCGCGAGCCCCCGGACCACAGATGCCGCCCGCGCGGCGCCGCGCAAGCCGGCGCGAGGACGCGGCCGCCGTCACGTCCGTGTCATCGGCGGCCGGCTCGGCGATCAGCGCGCCACCGTCCAGGTCGTGGTGCCGTCCTTGTTGTCCTTCACGGCGACGCCCATCGCCGCGAGAGCGTCGCGCGCCCGGTCCGAGGCGGGCCAGTCCTTGGCGGCCCGCGCCGCCCGCCGCTCGGCGATCAGCGCCTCGACCGCCGCGACGTCGACCCCGGACGCCGCGACCTGATCCTGCTCGCGGTCGCTGCGGGTGCGCGCGAGGAAGCCCAGCAGGTTCGCGCCGGCGCGGAGCGCCCCGGGCTGCGCCTCCGCACCGCTCCCGAGCCGGTGCAGCTCGTTGATCGCGGCCGGCGTGTTGAGGTCGTCGCAGAGCGCCTCGACGACCCCGGCGGGGATGTCGGGCGCCGAGGGCGCGTCCCCGGCGGCGTTGTACCAGCGATCGAGCACGCGGGCCGATTCCTCGAGGCCGCGCAGGGTCCAGTCGATCGGCTGCCGGTACTGGGTCTTGAGCATGGTGAGGCGCACGACCTCGCCCGGCCAGTCCTTCAGCACGTCGCGGATGGTGATGAAGTTGCCGAGCGACTTCGACATCTTCTCCCCCTCCACCTGGAGGAAGCCGTTGTGCAGCCAGACGTTGGCCATCACCGGCGTGCCGAAGCAGCAGCGGGACTGCGCCACCTCGTTCTCGTGGTGCGGGAAGATCAGGTCGATGCCGCCCGCGTGGATGTCGAACGTCCGGCCGAGATGCTTGGCCGACATGGCCGAGCACTCGATGTGCCAGCCCGGGCGGCCGGCGGCGGCGATGCCGGCCGGCGACGGCCAGGACGGCTCGCCGGGCTTCGCCGGCTTCCACAGGACGAAGTCGAGGGGCGAGCGCTTGTAGGGGGCGACCTCGACCCGGGCCCCCGCCTCCATCTCGTCGAGGGGCCGCTTCGACAGGCCGCCGTAATCCGGCATCGAGGGGACGTCGAACAGCACGTGGTCCTCCGCCACATAGGCGTGGCCGGCCCGGACCAGGGCCTCGATCATCGTCACCATCTCGGCGATGTGGTCGGTGGCGCGGGGCTCGACGAAGCGGGCTCGCGCGCCCGGCACGTTCACGTCCTCCGGCATGAGCACGCCGAGGTCACGCACGTCGCGGTGGAACTGCGCCAGCGTCCCGTCGGTGAGTTCGCGGATGGTGATGCCGCGCTCTGCCGCCCGGGCGTTGATCTTGTCGTCCACGTCCGTGACGTTGCGCGCGTAGGTGACGTGCTCCGGCCCGTAGAGGTGGCGCAGCAGGCGGAACAGCAGGTCGAAGACGATGATCGGCCGGGCGTTGCCGATATGGGCGGCGTCGTAGACCGTCGGTCCGCAGGCGTAGACGCGGACATGCTGCGGGTCGATCGGCGCGAACGCCTCCTTGGCGCCGGTGAGCGTGTTGTAGAGCCGCAACATCGGCGCCATGAAACCCTTCCCTTCTCCGGCGCCGGGGATGACGTCCGGCCCGGAGCCGTGGCCGGAAATCCGGCCCTGCCTTCAACGACCTGAGGGCCCCGCGCGGCGAAGAGCGGCCGAAACGTGGCGGATCGGCCAGCCCCGGCACGGCACCCTGTTGCATCGCGGCGACGGCGCGGCCCGCGCGATGGGGCTAACCCAAAAGCGTGAGGAATTCGAGATGGCTTGCGCGCCATGCGGGTAAGGCTTCCTTAACCGCGCCGTCGGACCGTCCGGGCCACGATCCTCACGCCACAGATCCTGTGCCCAAGGACAATCCATGCGACGCTCGGCCGTTGGTTCCCTCGCTCTCGCCACCGTTCTCGCCTGCGCGGGCCTGACCCACGCCGCGCTGGCCGGCACCGACGGCGAGACGCCCGCGAAGGCGCCGGTCCGTGTCGAGAAGACCTTCCTGATCCCGTCGAGCGACGGCTACGGCGTCGGCGAGTGCCTGACGACGCCGGGCAGCGCCTGCGGCCAGGTGGTCGCCAACGCGTGGTGCGAGGCCCAGGGCTACGCCGCGGCGAACTCCTACGGCGTCGCCGCCGCCGACGAGTATACCGGCGCGATCAGCCAGCCGGTCCCGGCGCCGTCCGAGCGCCCGATCCGGATCACCTGCCAGGACTGAGCCGACCGCGGACGGCCCGTCGCCGGGCCGCCGCGCGGAAAGCTCGCGTCACCGGGTGCCGCTCACTTCATGAAGTCGGCGCATTTCTGCGCCGGTTCGGTGCCCCAGGGCGCCAGCGGCACCGCCGAGGTCGAGTTCTTCGGCGAGCCCTGAATGACCTTGTCCGAGTAGACCATGTAGATCAGCGTGTTGCGCTTCGCGTCGCAGCCGCGGACGATCTGCATCGACTTGAAGATCAGCGACCGGCGCTCGCTGAACACCACCTCGCCCTGGCTGAGCTTGCCCTTGAAGGCGATCGGGCCGGTCTGCCGGCAGGCCAGCGAGATGTCCGAGACATCCTCGGCCAGCCCCAGCGTGCCCTTGATCCCGCCCTTCTCGGGTTGGGTGTACCAGCACGACACGCCCGAGACCGCCGGATCGTCGACGCCGTAGACCACGAGCTTGTCGTTGGGCGTCAGCGGGCGCCAGACCGTCGACTTGTCGAAGATCCGGTCCGGCTCCTGCGCCGCGGCCGGACCGGCCGCTGCCAGGCCCAGTGCGAGAAGCCCAACATAGGTGAGACTCCGAAACAACATCGCCGGTCAATTCCCCCTCACGCTTGCGGGCCGGATGTAGGAGGGGTGTCGCGGTCTTGCGAGGGGGCGTAGAATGGCCCCGCTTCCGTCCCGAAGCGCGGATGCGCGCGGGCTCCGGATACTCCGGATCGCCGCGCACCCGATCAACGCGATGCAGCCTATGCCTCACCGCCCGATCGTCCGTACGCTCGGCCGCCTCATCCTGAGCGCGGCCATAGCCCTCGGACTGTCCTCTCCGCTCGCGACCTCCGCCAGCGCGCAGGAGGCCGCGCCCGCCCCGGCGCCCGCCGAGGCGCGGCCGGCGCCGCAACTGCCGTCGCCGCAGTGCCGGCGCTACCGGGCTGAACTGGCCTCGCTCCAGAGCGGCGCCAGCACGACGCGCGCGCTCAACGACGAGATCGGTCGGCTCGAAGCCTATTTCCGCGGCCTGAACTGCGAGGGCGGCAAGTTCCTGTTCTTCGACACCCGGCCGCCCCAGTGCGGCGCGGTGGAGCAGCGCATCCGCGCGCTCAAGGCCACCTACGGCGGCGCCGTGATCGACGACAGCGGCGCCCGGAAGCGGGAGCTCCAGGGGCTGGTCGCGTCCACCTGCCCGCCGCGCGAGGCCTATGCCGGCTCCGGTGAGGCCTACGGCCGGGGCGGCCCGCAGATGGTCTGCGTGCGGACCTGCGACGGCGGCTACTTCCCGATGAAGAACCTGCCAGAGGGCCGCGGCGGCGCCGACGAGATGTGTCAGGCGCTCTGCCCGGGAACCGAGGCGCAGGCCTATTCCATGCCGTACGGCGACGACGCCCTGAAGCACGCCGCCACGGTGAAGGGCAGCCGAGCCTACACGAACCTCGCCAACGCCTTCAAATTCCGCAAGGAATTCGTGCCGAACTGCTCCTGCAAGCCGGAGGGCAAGTCCTGGGCGCAGTCTCTGGTGAAGGCCGAGAGCATGCTGGTCCGGCACAAGGGCGACATCTTCGTCACGCCGATGCAGGCCGAGGCCCTGTCCCGGCCGAAGGTGCGCCTGACCCTTGTCGGCCGGGCCGACCGGACCGCGGCGGAGCTCGCCGCCGACGCCGCCGGCCGCGCGGGCGTCGACACGAAGGGCGGCGCGGGACCCGGCCGCGACGATGCGGTGAAGATCCAACCTGCCGCGGCCGACGGCACGAAGGCCGCGGAGGCCGCGGAAGCCAAGCCGGATCACGTTGCCGTGCGCATCATCGCGCCCGACGTCATCGCGGTGCCCCAGCGCCTCACCCCCTGAGACTTGTTTCGCGCCGACGGGCGCGGAACCATACGCGACGTCCGGTGTTCGGCTCGGCCTGAACCGACACGAGACCGCGATGCGCCTGCTCCGCCTGATCCTCCTCACCGGCACGGTGCTGCCGGGCCTGACGCTCGTGCAGCTCGCAGACGCCGCGCCGGGCCGGATCCAGGTGGCGCAGGGCGGACCGGAGGAGCGCGGCCCCCGCGGCGGCGAACCCCCGCACGGCGGCCCGCGCCCCGAGCGGCCGCCGCAGGAGCGTCCCGGCCCGCCGCCGGGCCCACCGGCCGTGCGCGAGCGGCCCGAACCCCGGCCGGAGCGGGCGCCGCCGCCCCCGCGCGAGCGGCCCGAACCGCCCGCCCAGCGCCAGCCGCAGGCCGAACCGCCTCCGCGGGAGCGCGCGCCCGAGCGCCGGCCGGAGCCGCCGGCGGCCCGTCCCCCGGCGCCGGACCGGCAGGACCGCCAACCGGAGCGGCAGCAGGACCGACAGCAAGACCGGCGGGATCAGCAGCCGGACCGTCCGGACCGCGGGCCGCAGGATCGGCCCGGCCCGGGGCGGTCCGAGCGTCAGCAGGCGCCGGATCGCGAACAGGCTCCGCCGCCCCAGGGGCGGCCCGCGCCGGAGCGTCCGCCGGCCCCGCCGCAGCAGCGCCAGGCGCCCGACCGGGATCGCCCCGGTCCCGACGACCAGCCGAACCGTCCCGCGCAGCGCGACGCGGCCCCCGACCGGTCCGCGCCGGATCGCGGACCGCCGGGTCAGCGTCCGGGCGGTCCGGGTGCGCCCGGCGACCGGTCTCAGCCGCCGAACGCGCCCCCCGGCGCACCCGGTCGACCGGCCCAGCGCCCAGACGCGCAGCCCGACAACCGCCTGCCCGAGAACCGCGCCCAGCCGAATGGCGGTCCCGGCGCCGAGTCCGGCCGGCCGCAGGCGCCCAACGCCGCTCCGGGCGTTCCGGGACGGCCGTTCCAGCCGCAGGGAGCCCAGCCCGAGGGACGGGCGCCGGCCCAGCCCAACGGTGCTCCCGGCGCCGAGCCCGGACGGCCGGTGCCGCCCAACATGGCCCCCGGGATTCCGGGACGGCCGTTCGTGCCGCCGGGCCAGGCGCCCGCCCCCGGACAGGCCCCACCGCCCGGCGGACCGCAGCCCGGGACGGCCCCGGCACAGCCGGGACAGCCGCCCGCGGGCGGCCCGGGCGGTCCGGCCGACCCGAACGCCTTCAACCGGCCGGGACAGCCCGGCTACGTCCCCGGCGGTTTCCGCCAGAACGACGGCGTGCGCGACTTCGATCAGGTCCGCACAGACCGGCGCGAGTTCCGGGAGGATGGCCGGACCTATTACCGGGAGCCGGGCCGCATCATCGTGCAGGACCGCGACGGCTACCTGATCCGCCACGACGAGAACGAGCGCTTCCGCACCCTCGACCCGCGCGGCTACCGGTTCGAGCGGCAGGGCGCGGACTTCTACAGCTACGTCGACCGGCCCGGCGGCGAGCAGATCGTCACCGTCACGAACGATGACGGTCGGATGCTGCGCCGCTACCTCCGCTACCGCGACGGTCGCGAGCTCGTCCTGATCGACAACAGCTACGCCGGCCCGCTCCGCCCGATCTACGAGGACGTGGTGGTGCTGCCGCCGCCGGAGATCCGCATCCCGCGGGACCGCTACATCGTGGATTACGCCCAGGCCGATGAGGCGGAGGTCTACGAGGCGCTGACGGCGCCGCCCGTGGTGCAGGTCGACCGCCGGTACACGCTGGACCAGATCCGCTACAGCCCGGACCTCCGCGCCCGCCTGCGCTCGGTCGACATCAACACGATCACCTTCGACACCGGCTCGTTCACCGTCACGCCCGATCAAGCGGCCAAGCTGTCGGTGATCGCCGGCGCGATGAACCGCGCCATCCAGGCCAACCCGCGGGAGGTGTTCCTGATCGAGGGCTTCACCGACGCCGTCGGCTCCGCGCTCGACAACCTGTCGCTGTCGGACCGGCGCGCCCAGTCGGTGGCGACCGTGCTGACCGAGCAGTTCCGCGTGCCGCCGGAGAACCTGACCACCCAGGGCTACGGCGAGCAGTACCTGAAAGTGAACACGCAGGGCCCGTCGCGGGAGAACCGCCGCGTCGTCGTCCAGCGGATCACGCCGCTGCTGCAGCAGGGGCAAGGTCAGGGGCAGGGCCAGGCAGCGCCTCCGCCGCCTCCGCCGCCGCGCTAGGGCGGCCGCCGCGCGGGCCTGTCCTGCGCGGCAGTTGACCGTGCGGCCACCGCGCCTCACCACCGGTTGAGGACAGCGGCGCGGGACGGTCATGGACAGCGAGGCGGAGGACGGGCTCATCCGGTCGGGCACACCGGTCTTCCGCCGCACGGCTTTGGCCCTGGCGGCGGCCGGCTTCTCGACCTTCGCGGTGCTCTACGCGGTCCAGCCGCTCCTGCCGATCTACGCGGAGGATTTCGGCGTCTCGCCAGCCGCGAGCAGCCTCGCCCTGTCGCTGCCCTGCGGGCTGCTGGCGGTGGCACTTCTCGTCGTCAGCCCGCTCTCGGAGATCTGGGGGCGCAAGCCGGTGATGCTGGCCTCGCTGGTCGCCTCGGCAATGCTCACGGTCGTGGCCGCCCTGGTCCCCGGCTGGTACGGCTTCCTGGCGCTGCGCGCGCTCACCGGGCTGACGGCCAGCGGACTCCCGGCCGTCGCCATGGCCTATCTCGCCGAGGAGATGGACGCCAAGGCCATCGGCCTGTCGATGGGCCTGCTCGTCGGCGGCAACGCGCTGGGCGGCATGTCGGGCCGCCTGATCAGCGGCGTGATGGCGGACTTCGTCAGCTGGCGCGCCGGGCTCGCGGTGATCGGCGGCCTCGCGCTCGCCGCCGCGCTGGCGTTCTGGCGCTGGCTGCCGCCCTCGCGCCGCTTCGTGCCGCGCCGGCTGGCCTGGGCGGAAGTCCCGGGCAGCTTCGCCCACCATTTCCGCGACGCCGGCCTGCCCTGGCTCTTCGCCGAGGCGTTCCTGCTGATGGGCGGCTTCGTCTGCATCTACAATTACATCGGCTTCCGCCTGCTGGACCCGCCCTACGCGCTGAGCCAGGCGGTGATCGGGATGATCTTCTCGGTCTACCTCGCCGGTATGGTCAGCAGCCCGGTCACCGGCGAGCTGGCGAGCCGCTTCGGCCGCCGCCGTGTCCTCTGGGTCGCCACCGCCGTCGGCCTGGCCGGCATCGTGATGACGCTCTCGGACCGCCTGCTGCTGATCCTGGCCGGCATCGTAGTGACGACGGTAGGCTTCTTCGGCGCCCACGCGGTCGCGAGCAGCTGGGTCGGGCGGCGGGCGCTGCGCGACAGGGCCCAGGCCTCGGCGATCTATCTCGGCCTCTACTATCTGGGCTCGTCGGTCCTCGGGACCGCGGGCGGCTGGTTCTTCGCCCATTCCGGGTGGAACGGCGTGGTGCTGTTCGTGGGCGGGCTGTACGGTCTGGCGCTGATGATCGCCCTGCGGCTGTCCCGCCTGAAGCCGCTCGCGACCTGATCCGGGAGATCCGCCGATGAACGCCCGCAGCCACGCCCGACACGTCGTCGACCAGTTCGGCGCGCAGGCCTCCGCCTACGTGACCAGCGCCGTGCACGCCGCCGGCGCCGATCTCGACCGGATCGGCGAGCGGGTCCGCGCGCGACCGGGTCTGCGGGTGCTCGACCTCGGCTGCGGCGGCGGCCACGTCGCCTTCGCGGCGGCCGCCACTGGCGCCGCCGTCACGGCCTACGACCTGTCGGCCGAGATGCTGGCGGCGGTCGCGGCCGAGGCGGCCCGGCGGGGGCTCGACCGGATCGAGACCCGGCAGGGCGGCGCCGAGGCCCTGCCCTTTTCCGACGCGAGCTTCGACGCCGTCCTGACCCGCTACAGCGCCCACCACTGGCGCGACGTGCCGGCGGCCCTGGCGGAGGCGCGACGAGTGCTGCGGGCGGACGGGTTCCTCATCGTCAGCGACATCGTCGCGCCCGAGGATCCGCTGCTCGACACGCACCTGCAGGCGCTGGAGCTGCTGCGCGACCCCTCGCACGTGCGCGACTACCGGGTCTCGGAATGGCGGGCCCTGCTGGAGGCGGCCGGATTCGCGCCCGGCGACGCGACGCCGAGCCGGCCGCGCATGGAGTTCGCGAGCTGGATCGCCCGGATGCGGACGCCAGAGACCCACGTCGCGGCGATCCGGGCGCTGCAGGTCACCGCGCCCGCGGAAGTCGAGGCGCATTTCGCCATCAAGGCCGACGGCAGCTTCCTGCTCGACGCCGCGCTGATCGAGGCGCGCCCGAAGCCCGGCCGCTGATCGCTCAGGCGGTCGCGCCGGAGAGCCGGCACGCCGCCCGCTCCCGCCCGATCAGCGGCAGCAGGCCGGCGAGGTCCGGCCCGTGCTCCAGGCCGGTGAGGGCGAGCCGGAGCGGCATGAACAGGCCGCGGCCCTTGGCCCCGGTGCGGGTCCGGATCTCGGTCGTCCACGCCTTCCAGGTCTCCGGGCCGAACGGCTCGGGCGGCAGGGTCTCGCGGGCGGCCGCGATCACGGCGGGCTCGGTGAGCACCGGCTCGACGGGACCGGCCACGACCCGCCACCAGTCGGCCGCCTCCGCGACGCGCCCGAGATTGGCCCGCACCGCGACCCAGAACGCCTCGGCCCGATCCTCCGGGATCCCCAGAGCCGCGAGGCGCGCGGCCGCCTCCGGGTACGGCATGACGTGGACCAGGCGGGCGTTAAGGCCGTCGAGCTCCGCCGGGTCGAACCGGGCCGGCGCCCGCGAGATCTCGCCGAGATCGACGAGGCTCGCGAGGGTGTCGAGGTCGGGCACCGCCCGCACCGATTCGGCCGAGCCGGTGAGGACCGCCAGCGAGCGCACCGCCGCGGGCTCGTAGCCGGCCTCGCGCAGGCCGCGCAGCGACAGGTGGCCGAGGCGCTTCGACAGCCCCTCCCCGTCGGCCGTCGTCAGCAGGTTGTGGTGGCCGAAGACCGGGATGGGCGCGCCCAGGGCCTCGAAGATCTGCACCTGCACGCCGGTGTTGGTGACGTGGTCCTCGCCGCGGATGACGTGGGTGATCCCGAGATCGGCGTCGTCCACCACCGACGGCAGCGTGTAGAGGTAGCTGCCGTCGGCGCGGATCAGCACCGGGTCCGACAGGGACGCGCAGTCGACATGGGCCGGCCCGCGGACGAGGTCGTCCCAGCCGACGGTCCGCGCCTCGAGCAGGAACCGCCAGTGCGGCCGGCGGCCCTCGGCCTCCAGCGCCGCCCGCTCCTCGGCGGTCAGCCGCAGCGCCGCCCGGTCGTAGATCGGCGGCTGGCCGCGGCCGAGCTGGCGCCTGCGGCGGCGCTCCAGCTCCTCCGGCGTCTCGTAGCAGGGGTAGAGCCTCCCCGCTGCGCGCAGGCGGTCGGCGGCGGCGTCGTGCTGCGCCGTGCGGTCGCTCTGCCGGGCGAACAGGTCGGGCACGATGCCGAGCCACGCGAGATCCTCGCCGATCGCCTGGGCGAAGGCCTCCGTGGAGCGCTCCGCGTCGGTATCGTCGAGGCGCAGCAGGAAGCGGCCGCCGGTCCGGCGGGCGAACAGGGCGTTGAGCAGGGCCGGCCGGGCATTGCCGATATGGAGATACCCGGTCGGCGAGGGTGCGAAGCGGACGAGAGTCATGGCCCGCTCTCTAGCCGATCTGCGCGGGAATGTGCGCGGGACTTCGCGATCACACCGGCCGGATGCGCCGCCCCGCGGCGCCCGCTACCCAGGACGCGGGAAACCCGGCAGAAGGGCGCGCGTGGTGCGGTGCAGGATGTGAGCGGCATGGCGACGGACGAGACGGCCGACATCGTGGTGGTCGGCGGTGGGATGGTCGGCCTCGCCAGCGCCATCGCGCTGAGGGACCGCGGGCTCGACGTGGTGCTGCTGGATCCCGGCGAGGCGCGGGCCCGGACCTCCTACGGCAATGCCGGCGTGGTCAGCCGCGGCTCGATCCTGCCGATGTCGAGCCCGGCCCTGTGGGGCAAGCTCCCGGCCTACCTGCGCAACGCCGATCGCGGCCTGCGGCTGCACTACGGGCATCTCCCGCGGATCGTGCCCTACACGGCGCACTTCCTCGCCGCCGCGCGCGCCTCGCGCTGGCGCCGCGCCGCGGAGGCGCTGCTGCCGCTGACCAGCGCCGCCTATCCGGCCCACGAGCGGCTGGCGGCCCGGGCCGGGACCGGCGACCGGCTACAGCGGACGGGTTGGATCAAGGCCTACCGCACCGAAGCGGCCTTCGCGTCCGCCGCCCTCGAGCGCGAGATCCTGGCCGGGCACGGGGTCGCCTTCGACATCCTCGACACCGCGGCGCTGCGCGCGCTCGAGCCGGCGCTGGTGCGGCCCTACGCGCGGGCCATGCTGCTCACCGAGACGGGGTCGGTCCGCGAGCCCGGCCGGCTCATCGAGGCGTGCGAGGCCCTGTTCACCGGTTTCGGCGGCCGCCGCCTGCGGGGCAGCGTCGCCCGGCTGGAGCCCCAGGCGGACGGCTGGCGCGTCGATCACGACGGCGGCGCGGTGCGGGGCCGACAGGTGGTCCTCGCGGCCGGCGCCGCGTCCGGGGCGATCGCCCGGACCCTGGGCTACCGTTTCGCCGTTGCGGCCGAACGCGGCTACCACCGCCACTACGCCCTGCATCCGGACAGCCCGCCGCTGACCCGGCCGATCCTCGACACGGGCGCGGGCTCGATCCTGTCGCCGATGGGCGAGCACCGGGTCCGGGTCCTGTCCGGTGTCGAGCTCAACGCGCGCGCCGCCGCTCCCGACCACACCCAGATCGATGCGGCGTCCCGGGAGGCGGCCTCCACCCTTCGGCTCGGCGGCCCGCTGGACAACGCGCCGTGGCTCGGCTCCCGGCCGTCGACCCCCGACGGGATGCCGGTGATCGGCCGCGCCCCCCGGCACGACGGCCTGCTCTTCGCCTTCGGCCACGGCCATATCGGCCTGTCCACCGGCCCGATCACCGGCGAGATCGTCGCCGACCTCGCCACCGGCCGGGAACCGGCCGTGCCGGTCGCGGCCTTCGCGCCGGAGCGGCTCCTGCGCTGGCCGCGGCTGCTCTGAGAGCCGCGTCCCTCAGCGCCAGTCGTAGGGGTTGTAGGGCTCGAGCGCGGCCTCGACCTTCCGCAGGATATCCGGCTGGCGCTGGAGGTCGGCCTCCCGGGCGAGTGCCCGGAGGAAGGCCTGCGGGCCGTGCTCCAGGTCGCGCGTCAGGCCGCTGTAGCGGTCGGCCGGCTCGACATGGGCGGGATTGACCGCGACGCGGTAAGCGAGGCCGCAGGTCGGCGGGTCGATCCCCAGGCGATAGCAGATCCGCACCCGGGCGAAGGGGACGTCCGGGCGGTAATCGACCCGGTAGCCGCCGAGACGGAAGGCGCCGCCGGTCGCGCGCTCGGCATAGGCCAGCGTCCGCGCCACCGTGGTGAAGCCGGCGGTGCGCCGGTCGCGCACGAGGTCGATCGCCGCCCGTTCCGTGGGCACGAAGGATTGCGCGCAGGCCGGGCCGGACACCAGCGCGACCAAGAGTGCAGGGACGGCGAGTCTCATGGCTTCTTCATGCAGACCGCGACGGGCTGGGCATCCTTGGCGGCCTTGGCGGTCATGTCGAGGCAGCCGACCGTGGACACGCCGTCCGTGACGGTCACCGACGGCACAACCGCCATGCCTCGGCAGTAAGCGCCAATCAATTCCTCGTCACGGCGGCACGCCACGTCGAGGCGCACCTGGCTGTTCAGGGACGGTCCCGGCGGCCCGGCCGGTCCGGCCGGGCCCGGGTCGCCCGCGGGGCCGCGGGCGCCGGTGGCGCCGTTCACCCCCGCCGGCCCGGCCGGCCCCGCCGGTCCCCGATCACCCTTCGCACCGGGAGGTCCGGCCGGTCCCGGCTTCGGGGCATCGCAGGCGGCGAGCGCGAGCGCCACCGCGCCGACCACGAGCGCGATCAGGGGGGATCTCATGGGGTTCTCCGGCAGGCCTGCGCGCGGGGAACTGGCGCGCGCAGGCGGTGCGTCAACAGCGCGTCGCCGACACGCCGGCCCTATTACAACCAAAAGTAGTGGCCCTTTGATAACCCTGGTCTAGTCGATCGGATTAAGAGTTTCGCAAAAGCTTGGCGTCACATCGGATGAGATGTCTACTTCCGAGTGATCTGCTCGCATATGAACAGCCGAGGACTTGTAGGAACGCAGGTCAGAGTGACGCCAGGTTGCCTTCTGGCGCGCCTCGGGCGCGACACCGGGGGCGCGGCCGCGGTGGAGTTCGCCCTCGTGGCCCTGCCCTTCCTGGCGCTGTGCGGCGCGATCATCCAGATCGTGTTCCAGATGTGGGCGACGCAGAATTTCGATCGCGCGCTCCAGAACGCGGTCCGGACGATCTTCACCGGCCAGTTCCAGCTCGACACAGCGGGCCAGACCAATCCGGCGACCGTGCTCGCGACCCTGAAGGCTAGGATGTGCGGATCGGCCGTCAGCCCCGTGCCCACCGTGTTCAACTGCCAGAACGTCAAGATCGACGTCGCGACCTCGAGCAGCTTCGCGAGCGCGACCGCGAACAAGCCGATCGACACCGCCACGGGCACGTGGAGCACGAGTTTCGGCTCCAACTACAAATGCGCCTCGCCCGGGACGATCGTGATCGTCACCGCGGCGGTGCCGTTCCCGACCTTCTTCAACCTGATGGGCCTCAACACGAAGCAGTTCACCAGCGGATCCGCGGAGGGATCGAGCCTGCTGACCTCCACGGCGGTGTTCCGCACCGAGCCCTACCAGATCGTCGGAGCGAGCCCGTGCCCGTCCTCACCGTCCTGACCCGGCGGGCGGCACGGCTCCGGCACGACAGGCGCGGCGGCGCGGCCGTCGAGTTCGCCGTCATCCTGCCGATCCTGCTCGCGATCTGGGCGGGCATGACCGAGGTGACGCACGCCATCGACGAGTGGCGCAAGCTGACGCAGCTCGGCCGCACCGTGGCGGACCTGACGGCGCAGGGCGACACACAGAACCCGATCAGCACCACCGTGATGAACGACATCCTCGCCTCCGCCACGGCGGTGATGCGCCCGTTCGACACGTCGAAGGTCAAGATCGTGGTCAGCGCGATGGGCACCGACGCGAAGGACCCGAGCGGTCCTCCGGTGGTCTGCTCCAGCGTCGCCAACACCAATGGGACCGCGCGGAGCCCGGGCCCCGCGCCCAGCCTGACCGTGCCGGACGGCTACCGGATGCCGGGCATGCGCTACGTCCTGGCTGAGGTCAGCATCAGCTACACGCCGATGATCGGGAGCGCGCTGGTCAAGCTCGCCAAGGGCGTGAGCAACACGATCACGTTCACCAGCAGCGCGCCGTGGCCGACCCGCGGCGGCCAGGCCTACGGCACCAGCACCTACACGGAAGTCGTCCTGCCGGACGACAAACAATCGAACTGCGATGGCACGAAGATCGTTCGCAAAACCTGACGGCCGCCCCGAGCGGCGCCGCGACATCCTGCGCGACCGCGGCGGCAACGTCGCCCTGCTGTTCGCGTTCCTGAGCGTGCCGATGGTAATGGTCGGCGGCGCGGCGATCGATTACGGCTTCGCCACGCGGCTGGAGACGAAGCTCCAGGCCGCGGCCGACGCCACGGCGCTGCTGCTCTGCCAGACGCCGCTGACGACGTCCGAGACCGAACTCAACGCCCTGGCGCAGACGACAATGACCGGTGCCATGGGGGCGGCGAGCCTCGTGGTCGACCGGCTGGCCATCACCAGCAGCCCGCGCAAGATCACGCTGACCGCTCACAAGCAGTCGACGACCTTCTTCGGCGGCCTGACCGGGACCCAGCGCATCAACCCGGGCGCCGTCTCGCAATGCGCCACGCCGCTGCCGAAGACTTTCGAGATCGCGCTCGTGCTCGACAACACGGGCTCGATGGCCGCCTCGAGCGGGGGACAGTCGAAGCTTCAGGCCGTCCAGACGGCCGCGACCGACTTCGTCAACTACGTCTACACCAGCCCAGCCTTCTCCAGCGCGAGCAAGATCTCCATCGTGCCGTTCGCCGCGTCTGTGGCTGTCAATCCAGCCACCTATCGTTACGCGACCTGGATCGATCAAGCTGCGCAATCCAGCTATCACTGGCTCAACGTCAACGGCCTTCAGGGCACGGGCATCACCAATCGCTTCGACATCTTCTCGAAGTTGCAGGCGGCCAACTCCGGCTGGGCCTGGGCGGGATGCCTCGAAACACTGCCCTATCCCCTGAACGTTCAAGATGGCGCACCGACCGCGAGCAACAAAGATTCTTATTATCTCCCGCTCTTCGCCCCCGACGAGCCGGGTGACGGCTCGTCGGAATATAGCGAATACTCGACCAAAAACTCATCGAGTATCAGCTTCAACAGCTATATCGACGATTATACGAACAGCCCCGATTGCCCCAAGCCGACCCGGGACACGTCATTCTCGACGGCCGAGGCGCGTGCATGCAAGTATCTCAGCCCCCGCGATCCGTCGCCCACCTCGCGAAACCGCTACACGGGTATTCCCAACGGGCCGAATTTCGGCTGCACGACCCAGCCGCTTCAGCGACTGACCAGTGATACCACGACGCTCAAGAACCTGATCAACCTGATGGTAGCCTCAGGCTCGACCAATATTCATGAAGGTTTCATGTGGGGATGGCGCACGCTTTCCCCGAACAGCGTGTTCGCAGACGGCGCGCGCTACTCCTCGAACAGCGCCAATTCCGACCTCAGCACGATCAACAAGATCATGATCCTCATGACAGACGGGGAAAATACCTGGCCCGTAAATTCGAACCCGTCCTACAATAAATCCATGTACTTTCCCTTCGGATATTTTACGAACGCCGATGGATCGAACCCGAATTCGCGGCTTCCGCCCAGCAATCAAAATATTTCGAATGCCCGCACAGCGCGGGATGCGCTCGACAAACTGACAGCCCTCGCGTGCAGCAACGCGAAGACAAATAATATCTCGATCTACACGATCGGCTTCAGCGTCCCGGCGGATCCGATCGACTCGGCCGGCCAGACGCTGCTGCGGAACTGCGCCTCGTCACCGGACCAGTTCTACCTCGCCAACTCGTCCGACGACCTGATCAAGGCCTTCAAGTCGATCCAGGCCAGCATCGGCGCGCTGAGGCTGACTCAGTAGGCGCCGCGCCGGCGCTGCGCGGGATCCGGCGCGCGGGCCGGACCCGGTCAGTCGTCGCGGTAGACCCGCTCGCGGCGCTCGTGCCGCTCCTGCGCCTCGAGGGACAGGGTGGCGATCGGGCGCGCGTCGAGGCGGCGCAGGGAGATCGGCTCGCCGGTCTCCTCGCAGAACCCGTAGGATCCGTCCTCGATTCGGGCCAGCGCCGCGTCGATCTTGCCGGTGAGCTTGCGCTGGCGGTCCCGGGCCCGCAGCTCGATCGCCCGGTCCGTCTCGGAGGACGCGCGGTCGGCGAGGTCGGGGTGGTTCTCGTTCTCGCTCTGCAGAGCCACCAGCGTATCCTGCGCCTCGCGCAGGATGTCGTTCTTCCAGCTCAGCAGCTTGCGCCGAAAATATTCGCGCTGCCGGTCGTTCATGAAGGGCTCGTCGTCGGACGGGACGTAGCCGTCCTCCAGCTGCACCTTCGCCATGCGTCACCCTCGCTGGATGGTAAACCGCCCACCAGGGGATGGCCGGTGTGCGGCGATAACGTGAGGTGCCGTATAGTCGAGGTGCCTCATCGCCACAACGCACACGGATGCAGGGGCTGTAACTGGCTGTCACTGCATCGCCGCGTGCGGCAAACAGGCCACGGTACAGATGTTTTACGCTGTCATCTGGTCCGCAACCGTACGATCGCCTCGGCGATCTCGGTCGTCAGGCTCCGGGCGATCGGCAGCCTGTAATGGGTCTGGTCGAAGAACTGGTCGGGATCGGCCGCCGCGGGGCGGCCGTCGCGCCAGTCGACCACCGTGCTGAGCGCGTGGGTCGCCAGCACCGTGTGCACCTCGGCCCGGCAGGCCGCCTCGGCCCGCGCCCGAGGGCTGCCGGGCGGCGGCTCGCCGCGGGCGTAGACCGGCGGGAACACCACCACGACCGGCGTCTCCGCCGGGATCCGGGTCAGTTCGGCGCGCAGGCGCGCCGCGATCGGAAACGGGCCGCCGTGCCGCGGCTCCGGCTCGGGCCCGACCGGCTTCTCCAGCGCCGCCTTCTTGGCGGGATCGACGCCGAAGCCCTGGCTCAGGTAGTTGCGCTCGTAATCCCACCAGCCGTCGGCCGCGGCGGTCTTGCGGCGCGGGTTCAGGAGCCAGCCGATGCGGTTGACCGTCTCCTGCGCGGCCGAGAAGCGGATCAGCCCGCGCAGGTAGGCGGGCCAGTCCCCCACGAGCCAGTAGGGAAAGCCGTGCTCGCTCGGGAAGGACGGGTCGTCCGCGCACCAGAACGCGTCAGCCGAGAGCACGATCGCGGCGGGGCGGGCGTGGTGCTGCAGGTACCATCCCAGCAAGGCGAACTGCTCGGACGGGCCGGTGGCCGGCACCGAGAGCTGGAGGAACGGGATGCCGGTGAGCCGGGTCAGTGCCGCCGGCTCGATGAGCTGGATGTGCGAGTTGCCGATCACCACGCCCGCGTAGGCCGGATCGCGGCCGCGGACGGCCGAGGCCGTGCGGGGCCCCTGCGGCCGCACGGCCCCCCGGGACAGCAGCGTCGAGCGGCCGGTATCGTAGGGGTCGACCAGCACCGCGAGGGCCAGGTAGCCCGCGAAGAGGCCGACCATCGACAGGGCCAGGGCGCGGGCGAAGCCGCGCCAGTCCCTGTCGGTCGTGGGGGGTGCGGGCGCCATCCTCAGAACTGGAAGTAGATGAACTCGTAGTTCGCATCGTCGCCGATCTTCAGCAGGACGAGCACGAACAGCAGCGCGAAGCCGAAGGCGAGGAGCCGGCGCGGCGGCAGCCGGTGCACCGCGTTCCAGGCGGTGGGCCCGACCGTCGCGACCAGGGCGGCGATGGCGATGGTGCGCCACTTGAAGCCGGAGCCCCTCGGCGCGAGCCCGAAGAGTCCTTTGAAAATCGCGAGGGCCGCTTCGAAGCTCGTCGCGCGGAAAAGAACCCAGGTCAGCACGACGAACAGGCTGGTGAGCGCCCAGCCGAGCGGCGCGGGGATCGCGATCCGGGCCCGGCGCGCCAGGACACCGGCCCCGAGGCCGATCCCGTGCAGCGCCCCCCAGGCGAGGAAGGTCAGGCCGGCCCCGTGCCAGAGGCCGCCGAGCGTCATCGTGGCGACGAGCGCCCCGACCTGCCGCGGCAGCCCGCGGCGGTTCCCGCCCATCGGGATGTAGAGGTAGTCGCGCAGGAAGCGCGACAGGGTCATGTGCCAGCGCCGCCAGAAGTCGCGGAGCGACGTGGCCCGGTAGGGCGCGTCGAAGTTCTGCGGCAGGACGAGGCCGAACAGCAGCGCGATGCCCAGCGCCATGTCGGTGTAGCCGGAGAAGTCGAAGTAGATCTGGAACATGAAGCCGAGCGTCGCCTGCCACGCCTCGACCACCGTGACGGCCTTGCCGGCAGCGGCGGCCTGGAACACCGGGTTCACGTATTCCGCGAGCGGATCGCCGAGAAACACCTTCTTGGCGAGGCCGACGGTCAGCAGCATCAACCCGCGGGCGAAGCGCTCGGCGGCGTCGGGCCGCGCGTAGGGCGCCTCGTCGAACTGGTGCATGATCTCGCTCCAGCGCACGAGCGGGCCGGCGAGAACCTGCGGGAAGAACGCGATGTAGAGGGCGTATTTCACGAGCCCGAAGCCCGGCGCCCGGCCGGCCCGCAGGTCGGCGAGATACATGATGTGGTGGAAGGTGAAGAACGAGATGCCGAGCGGCAGGGCGAGACCGAGCCGCTGCGCTTCCAGGCCGGGGATCAGGTTGGCGAGGTCGGCCGCGAAGTCGAGGTACTTGAACACGCCGAGCAGCGCGAGGTTGGCGGCGATCGCCGCCGGGATCAGCCAGCGGCCGGGCCACCGGCGATAGGCGCGCGCCACGCACCAGTTCGCCAGGATCGAGCCGGCCAGCAGCGGCACGAACCGGACGTCCCACCAGCCATAGAACACGAAGGACAGGGCGACGAGGAGCGGCAGCCGCCACGCGGGCGCGGCGCGCGCCACCAGCCCGTGCAGGATCAGCGCGGCCGGCAGGAAGGCGAGGAGGAAGACGAAGGAGTTGAACAGCATCGGGCGAGGCGGCGCGGAGGAGCCCGGATGGGCCGCCGTTGTCTCCGAGCGGGAGGGACCGCCTTGTCGAGGATCAAGGCCGGCCCGTCAATCGCCGCAGAGGCGGCGCGCCCGGCCGGGCGCGGCCTCACGCTCCGCGGCTGGCCGCCTCGATGGTCAGGCCCAGTCCCACCGAGCCGAACGTGTCGCCCTCCACCACCCGGGCGGCCGGCAGCGCGGCCCTCAGCGCGGCGCGCAGGTGCGGCAGGCCGGTGGAGCCGCCGGTGAGGAACAGGGCGTCGACCCGGTCGGCCGTCAGCTCCGCCTGCGCGAGGCAGCGCGCGATCCGGGCCGCGACGGCGCGGGCGAGGTCCCCCGTCTGGGCGGACAGGGTCGCGCGATCCACCGGGACCGCGAGCCCGGGCTCCAGGAGGCCGAGGTCGAGCAGGGTCGCGTCCTGTTCGGACGCCGCGATCTTGGCGCTCTCCACTGCCCCGGCCAGGGCGTGACCGCGCTCGCCCTCCACCGCCTCGCGCAGCCGCGCGAGCAGGTCGGGCCGGGCGCCGTCGCGGATGACCTCGTCGATCTCGCGCAGGGTCTTCTGATTGTAGAGGCGGTTGATCGCCGACCACGTGGCGAGGTCGTGGTAGTAGGCGTTCGGCACCGCGAGGTCGCCGCGGCGCATCGGGCTTCCGAGGCCCAGGAGCGGCATCACCGTTCCGAGGCTGAGCTGTCGGTCGAAATCGGTGCCGCCGATCCGCACCCCGTCGTTGGCCAGGATGTCGCCGGCCCGGTCCGGCCGCCCCCGCCGCTCCGGCGCGAGGCGCACGATGGAGAAGTCCGAGGTGCCGCCGCCGATGTCGGCGACGAGGGCGATCTCCTCCGCGCGGACCTGGCGCTCGTAGTCGAGTGCCGCGGCGATTGGCTCGTACTGGAACGAGACCTCCCGGAAGCCGACGTCGCGGGCGATGTCGCGCAGCGTGTCCTCCGCGCGGCGATCCGCCTCCGGGTCGCCGTCGACGAAGTGGACCGGGCGGCCGTGGACCACCGTGTCGAGGCTCTGGCCGCTGGCGGCCTCCGCCCGCGCCTTCACGGCGGTGAGGTAGCGGGCGATGACGTCGCGCAGGCGCAGCCGCTGGCGGCCGACCGGGGTCGCCTCATCCATGAGCGGCGTGCCGAGCACGGATTTCAGCCCGCGCATCAGCCGGCCGGACCGGCCCTCGACATAGGCCGCCGTGGCGGCCCGGCCGATGATCGGCTCCCGTCCGAGCTCGAAGAAGATCGCGCTCGGGATTGTCCGGTGCGCGCCCTCCAAGGGCAGCAGCGTCGGGCCGTCCGGGCCAAGATGCCCGAGCGTGGTGTTCGACGTGCCGAAATCGAGGCCGCAGGCCGCCATCGTGTTGTGGATCCGGGACTGGAGAGAAGGGCCGTGGGCCTACAGGGCCGCCATGTCGGGGTCCAGGGCGGAAGAGCGGAGCCCGGGGCTCCCGCAAGGGGGTTGACGGCCCGATCGCGCACCGGCGGCGGAGCCACGCCGCGGACCGACGCCCGCATGCGGCCCACACGCGGCCCACATGCGGGAAGCGTGGACAGTGCCGCGGCGGCACACCCGGACCCGCCGGGCCGTGCTATGAGGCCCCATGCGTTCCGACATCGATCTCGGCCTGACCGGCGAGCGCCCCGCGCTCCTCGACCTCACCGAACTGCTCGCCACGCGGCTCCTGGTTCAGGGCAATTCCGGGTCCGGCAAATCGCACCTGCTGCGGCGGCTGCTCGAGCAGAGCGCCGGCCTCGTGCAGCAGGCGATCATCGATCCGGAGGGCGACTTCGCCAGCCTCGCCGACCGCTACGGCCACGTCGTGGTGGAGGCCGACGGCGACGACGTCGCCCTGCAGCGGATCGCCGCCCGGGTGCGGACCCACCGGGTCTCGGTGGTGCTGTCGCTGGAGAATCTCGACGCCGACGGCCAGATGCGGGCCGCCGCCGCCTTCCTGGGCGGCCTGTTCGACGCCGACCGCGACCATTGGTACCCGATGCTGGTGGCCGTGGACGAGGCGCAGCTCTTCGCGCCCGCGGCCGCCGGCGAGGTCTCAGACGAGGCCAGGCGCCTGTCGCTCGGCGCGATGACCAACCTCATGTGCCGCGGCCGCAAGCGCGGGCTCGCCGGCATCATCGCCACGCAGCGCCTCGCCAAGCTCGCCAAGAACGTCGCGGCCGAGGCCTCGAACTTCCTGATGGGCCGGACCTTCCTCGACATCGACATGGCACGCGCCGCCGACCTCCTCGGGCTGGAGCGCCGGCAGGCCGAGACGTTCCGTGACCTACCGCGCGGGCATTTCGTGGCCCTGGGACCGGCCCTGTCCCGGCGCCCGCTCACCATCGCGGTCGGGCCGACCCAGACCGTGAGCCGGAGTTCCTCGCCGGTCCTCGTGCCGCTGCCCGACGCCCTGGAGGATGCCCGCGCGCTGATCCTCACAGCGAGCCCCGCCGAGACCGTCGCGCCGCTGGCGCCGCGGCCGAAGCCGCGCCCCGCGCCGGCGCCAGACGTGCTCGTCCAGCTCGCCAATTACCGTCCGCCGGCTCCGGCGGAGGAGCCGGAGGAGGAACCCATGGACCCGGAGGCCCGCGAGGCGGCGCTCGCCGAGGTGCTGGCCTCCGTGCTGGCGGATGCCGACGCCGCCGCCTGCACTCCCGCCACGCTCTACCAGGACTTCACGGTCCGCTGCCGGATCCGGCGCCTGCGCGGCGACACGATGAGTCTGCCCGAGTTCAAGCGGCGCCTCGCGGTCGCGCGGGCCGAGGCCGGCGGCGCGGTCGCGGACAATTCCGGCTGGGAGCAGGCCCAGGCGATCGCGGCCGGCCTGCCGGACGACCTCGCCGGCCTGTTCCTCGTGGTCGCGCGGGCCGCCATCGAGGGCGCCCCCTGCCCCACCGACACCGTGCTGGCCGAGGCCTACGGCACCAGCTCGGGCGGCCGGGCGCGGCGGATGCTGGCCTATCTCGAGGAGCGCGGCGCCATCGTCACCCGCAAGGACCTGCGCGGCGCACCGATCATCGCGGTGCCGGATCTCGGCGTCGAGACCGGACCGGGCGAGCCGCAGATGCTGCCGACGGGCCCGAAGCGGCGGGCGGGGTAGCGGGATCGGGCGCTCGCCGGGCGCGGTACCGGGATGCGCCCAGGGTCAGGGGCGGAAGCCCGGTCAGACGCGCCGGGCCATCTCCAACTTGGCGAGTTCCACCGCGGCGCGCAGTTCGATCTCGGCCATCAGGCCGTCGAGCCGGGGATCCCCCGAGAGGCCGGCACGCTCGTTCAGGCGGCCGGCGATGGCGCGCAGATCCTGCGGCGCGACGCGGCCGCCGAGCAGTGCCGCCTTCAGCCGGTCGAGGCCGTCGAGGAGGTCCTGGCCGCGCTGGGCGGAGCGCCGCCGCCGCTCCTGGGGCGTGTCGGCCTCGGCCTGGAGAAGCAGGACCGCGTCGAGCCCGGCGAGCGTCGCGGCGGCGGCCGGCGCGCCGGCAGACGTCGTCGACGACGGGGCCGCGCCGAGGCTGAAGGCTGCGCCGCCCTCGGGCTTCCGGGCGGACGCGACACCGCCGGCGCTCTGGATCGGCTGGCGAGTCTCGACACGCATGATCCGGTTCGCGTTGCTCCAAGCGCCCCCGCGCAGAACCGGAAATTCGGCCGCCAGGGTTAAGCGCGGGTAAACAAGCCGGCAGAAGCTGCCGGGTCGGCAGGTTCGGTGCCGGCACCGCGAGGCGCGAGGCCAGACCTGGCCCGGAAAAACTTTGTTTTCTTCAATGGCTTGCACAGATCTGGCGGCTGGCACGACCCTGGCAGGATGGGGGCAGGTCCGTCACGGTCGAAACACGGCATGCGCCCGCGTCACGCGTTCAGTCCTCTCCGGTCTCTCTCGGTCGCCCTCGCGGGCGCCCTGCTTCTCGTCGCGCTGTCCGTGCCGGCGCTCGCCCTGTCGCGCGTCAAGGATCTCGCCTCCATCGAGGGCGTTCGCCAGAACCAGCTCGTCGGCTACGGCATCGTGGTCGGCCTCAACGGAACCGGCGACACGCTGAACAACATCCCGTTCACCAAGCAGTCGCTTCAGGCCATGCTGGAGCGCCTCGGCGTCAACACCCGCGGCGCCACGATGCGCACGCAGAACCTCGCCGCCGTGATGGTGACCGCGAGCCTGCCGCCCTTCGCCGCGCAGGGCACCCGGATCGACGTGACGGTCTCGTCGCTGGGCGACGCCAAGTCCCTCCAGGGCGGCACCCTGCTGGTGACGCCGCTGCTCGGCGCCGACGGCGAGGTCTACGCCCTGGCGCAGGGCTCGGTGGCGATCGCCGGCTTCGCCGCCGAGGGCGATGCCGCGAAGATCACCCGGGGCGTGCCGACCAACGGCCGGATTTCCAACGGCGCCAATATCGAGCGCGAGATCGCCTTCAAGCTGAACGACGCCCGCTCGCTGCGTCTGTCGCTGCGCAACCCGGATTTCACCACCTCGAAGCGGATCGCCGCGGCGATCAACGACTTCATGGGCGCCGACACCGCCGAGCCCACCGACCCGGCCACCGTCACGATCCAGATCCCGTCCCGCTACAACGGCAACATGATCCGCCTCATCACCGAGGTGGAGCAGCTGAAGGTCGAGCCTGACCAGACCGCCCGGGTCGTGGTCGACGAGCGTTCCGGCATCATCGTCATGGGCCGGGACGTGCGCGTGTCGACGGTGGCCATCGCCCAGGGCAACCTCACCGTCACCATCACCGAGCAGCCGCAGGTCAGCCAGCCGGCGCCGTTCTCCGACGGACGCACCGTCGTGGTGCCGCGCACGGGGGTGAAGGTCGATACCGGGGACGGAAACAAGCTCGCCCTGGTGAAGGAGGGTGTTAGCCTGCGCGAGCTGGTCGACGGTCTCAACGCCCTGGGCGTCGGCCCGCGGGATCTCATCTCGATCCTCCAGGCGATCAAGGCCGCGGGCGCGCTCCAGGCCGATATCGAGCTGATGTGACCGAACGGACGCGAAGGGACGATCCATGCTGCAACTCGCCAGTCTCGCGGCCAGCGCCGCCGCCAGCGTCGGAACCTCGGTGGCCGGGAGCGCCGTCGACGGGATCATCAAGACCGCCAACAAGGCCAAGGCCTTGAAGACGGCGACCGAGTTCGAATCGATGTTCCTGGAGAACAGCCTCGACCGGCTGACCCAGTCGGAGGGCACCGACGGGCCGCTCGGCGAGAACGGGACCGGCGGCGGTGTCTACCGCTCGATGCTGACCAAGGAATACGCGAAGCAGATCGTGAAGAGCGGCGGAGTCGGCATCGCCGATTCGGTTTTCCGTGAGATCATGAAGATGCAGGGCGCGGCGAGCGAGGGAGCGATCCATGCAAAGGGCTGAACCGCTGCGCGTCGGGGACCGGATCACCGCCGAGGCCCTGGTGGCGGGCGTGCTCGGCAACATGGCCGCGCTGGAAGCCGTGCTCGCCGAAGAGGCGGCCTACGTCCGGGAAGGGCGACTGCAGGAGGGCGTCGCCGCGGCCGAGCCGAAGGCCGCGCTGGCCGCCGCCTACATGCAGGGTCTCGAGGTCGCGAAGGCGAACGCCGTCGCACTGAAGCGCTTCCATCCCGACGGGGTCGAGGCCCTGCGCACCGCCCACCGGCGGTTCACCGCGGCCGTGGAGGCGAACCAGACGGTGCTCGCCAGCGCCAAGACCGTCTCGGAAGGGCTGATCAAGACCTTGGCGGAGGAGATCGGCCGGGCACAGCTCCCCTCCGGCTACGGGCGGCAGACGCCAGCGCCGTCCCCGTACGGCCGCGGCGTGCGCAGCGGGCCGCTGGTCCTCTCGCGCAACCTCTAGGGCCCGCCCGGACGGCGGCCGGCGCCGATCCGGACGTAGGTCCGCACCTCGCCGAGATCGGTGTCGACGCGGTTGTCGACCGCGATGCGGCCGGCGACAACTGGCGCTGCCGCGACGCCGCTCCCCGCGGCCAGATCCGCCCCCGCGACGACGCGGCCCGAGACGCGGAGGCAGCTGCCGCTCCCCGGCAGCCGCACGAAGCCCTGGCCCTTGGACGGGCACGGCACCGGCCCCGGGATCACGGGCAGATCCCGCAGGTCGAGGGCCTCGGCCGGGCCAGCGCCGGCCACGATCGCCGCGAGGGCAGCGCAGACCGGGATCCGGCCGCGCATCTCAGGCGGCCTGGCGGGCGAGATCCCGGTGAAGCAGGTCGATGTAGTGCTCGACCTCGCCGACGAACCCGTCGAGGTCGGGCTCGTGGATGCGCAGGCGGGCGAGGTCCCGCAGCAGGATGTCGAGGGCGATGGCGCGCTCTTCGGGATGCACGTAGCCCGCGAGGTAGGTGTCGACGGCCTGCTCGACCAGGACGATCGCGCCGCTACGCGGGACGGCTCCCAGGCGGAGGACGAGTTCGATGGGTCCGGACAGCGCCATGCCGACCTCTCCTCAATCGAATGACGGCGCGTGGGCGCGACCGCACGCTGCGCTTCATTCCCGGAAAGCGGCAAGACTATGGTGAACCCGACACGTCGCGAGATTTTTCGAGCGTCAGGCGCGCGTTGACCGGTCTCGGCGATCAGCTCAGCTGATGTAGTTCACGAGGGAGAGCTTCGAGAGCGTCGCGGTCACCTGATAGCTGGCCTGGAGCCGGTTCTGCACGTCGAGCAGCTTGGTGATGACCTCCTCGGGGGAGATCTGCTCGATCCCGTCCAGGGTATTCTGGACGGTGTTCTGGAGCGCCTTGTTGGTCGTGCCGGCATTCGAGAGCCGCGTCGACGCGACGGTGAGCTGCGTGACCGTGTCCTGGACGCTCGGGGTCTGGTTGGCGGACGAGAGCAGGCTGCCGGCCTTCGTCGCCACCGTCTGGTAGGTGTTGTAGGTGTTGGCGTCGTTCGTGGTGGGCAGGCCGAAGGCCATGGTCGCCAGGCCGGCGAGCACGTTCTGGACCGCGGGATCGTTGGCGCGGGCGCCTGTCCCGACGCTCCCGGTCGCGCTCACCTGGACCGACTGCGTGTCGATCGCCGAGGTCGGCTGCGGGACTGCCGGCGGCGCGGGCTGCGTGTAGGTGTTCTCGCCCTGGTACCACAGCACCGTGTCCTGAGGCGTGGCCGCCCTGTAGCCGACCGGGGTGGTGCCATCGTACAGGATGCGCTGCGGCATCACGCCCGACCCCGACGGGCCGCCTTCCGCCGCGCCGGAGAAGAAGTTCGACGCGGTCGCCGCGGTGGCGTTCACCGCCAGCGTGCTGTTGGCCGCACCGGTCAGCGCGTTGCTCAGTGTCGCCGACAGGTTGGCCATCGTCTGGGCGGGCGTCGAGCCGATGGCGAAGTTGGTGATCGATTTCGGGTCCGCGCTCGTCGCGGCCGTGAGCGTGATCGTCGTGGAGGTGCCGTCGGCCATCTTCAGCGCGAACGACACGGTGTCGCCGGCGCTCGGCTGCGTCGTCATGCTGAGGCTGAAGCTGCCCGGGCTCGTGGCCGTGCCCGCCGTGTAGGTCGCGCCGATCGCCGAGCCGGTCGTGGTCGGCGCGCCCGCCAGGGTGAAGCCGAATTGCCCTCGGGTCAGGTTGTTCGACTCTTCGGTGACCCGCACGCTCGTGGCCGGGCTGGCCAGAGTCTGCGTCAGGCGGCCGTTGCCCCCCGCGCCGAGCTCGGCGGTGACCCGCTGCGAGATCAGGGTCGAGAGGCCGTCGAGCGTGTTGCCGCTCGCGTCGGTCGTGCCGTTGAGGATCTTGCTCGAATCGACCACCGGCTGGGTCGTGGTGTCGGTGCCGCCGAACAGGTAGTTGCCCGCCGCCGATTCGTTGAGCGTGTCGAGCGCCGTCTGCAGGTTGGCCAGCGCCGTCGACCGGCCGGAGACCGAGTTCGCCGCCACGCTCTGCAGGCCGTTCTGGAGCATCGTCCCGGTGGAGGTGCCGAGGGTCGCAACCTGCGTCAGGCTCGTGACCGCGAGGTCGGTCCGGGTCTGCGCGGCGGTGATTCCGGCGGCGTAGCCGGAGAGCGCGCTCAGGGTGGCCTGCGCGGACAGAGCCGTCGACCGCCCGGAGCCGAGGCCGCCATAGGTCTGCGAGACCTGACCGCTCGAGAGCTGGTTGGTCAGGTCGTTGAGCTGGCTCTTCAGCGCCTGGAGCTGAGAGGCGTTGCGGTTGGTGATGTAGGAGCCGGCCGCGAAGGGCGTGATCGTCGTCATGATCAGATCTGCAGCAGCTGGTTGAGCATGTCGCGGGCCGCGGTGAGCACCCGGGCGTTGGCGCCGTACGCGGTCTGCAGGGCGATCAGGTTCGACATCTCTTGGTCGATGTTGACGCCCGCCCCGGCGGAGAACCGGCTCTGCGCGGTGGAGAGCGCCGTCTGCTGGGTGGCGTCGAGAGCGGCGGCGTTCGACGCGTTGGCCCCCTGCGTGGACACGATGTCCTGCGCGAAACCGATCACGGTGGCGCTGTAGGGGGCCGAGACGCCGCCGATGCCGCTCGACGACGAGAAGGTCTGCTGGTTCGCGGTGAGCGCCGTGAACAGCTTCTGGGCGCGGGCGCCCGACGTGCTCGTGTCCGTGGCGCTCGTCGCCGTCAGCGCGGCGGTGTTGCCCGCCAGCGCGCCGTTGACCGTGATGCGCTGGGCGAAACCAGTGAGCTGCGAGCCGCCGTCGAACGTGCCGGTGTAGAGCTTGTTGCCCGTACCGTCGACGAACATCGCGAGCGACGGGTTGCCGGTGTTCAGGTCCGACGCCGAGACGGCCGTGACGCTGGCGCTCGCCGCGCCGGCGACCTTGCCGGCCGCCCCCAGCGTCAGCGTCGCGCTGGTGGCGGTCGAGGAGACCGGACTCGCCGACAGTGTCGGCAGCTTGTAGGTGCTGCCGGAGGCGTTGAACGTGGCGAAGGCGGACTGGATCGCCGCCGCGTAGGTGCCGGGCCCGCCGCTGGCATTGAAGGTCAGCGTGAGGCCGCTGGCATCCGTGGTCTGCGCGGCGGGCACGACCGCGCCGCTGGAGGTCGCGGACGCCACCAGCGTCACGTTGCGCACGGCCCCGGTGTTGTCGGTGACCGGGAAGGTGATCGTGTTCCCGGGCTGCATCGTCGAGACGCTGATCTGCGTGTCGGTCCCGCTGTACGTCCCGGTGGTCGCGGTATTCGTGAGCGCCTTCGAGAGGCCGGCCGCGAGATCGTCGAGCTGCCGCTGCGCCTGCGGCAGGGTCTGGTCGCGCATCTCGATCTCGGCGGCCAGGCTGCCGGACCGCAGCACGCCGGGGGCGCCGAGGTCGATCTTGCCGCCGCCCGGCAGCGTCGCCGTGATGGTTCCGACCGTCCGCTGGGCGGGGTCGGTCGCGTAGCTCGCGGTGGGGCTGAGCACGCCGCGTCCGTCGAAGGTCAGGGTCGCGGCGTTCCCGCGGTCGACCAGCGTCACGCCCGACTTGGTCATGACCGAGACCGTGCCGTCGCGCTGCTGGACCGTCTGCACGTCCATGTAGCTCGACAGGCTGTTGATCGCCTGGTCGCGCTGGTCCTGAAGATCGGTCAGCGAGGTGCTGTCAGTGGTGTTCTGGATCTTGCCGTTGAGCGTCGCGATGTTGGACAGGATCGTGCTCGCCGCGCTCGTGTCGGTGCCGAGCTGCGACTCGAGGCCGGTGCGCAGGTTCTGCACCGTTCCGGCGGCGCTGTTGATGAGGCTCGCGACGGCCGCGGCATTGCCCAGCACCGTCGTGCGGGCGGCCGCCGAGGTCGGGTTCGCGGCGAGTTCCTGGAGCGATTGGGTGAAGGTGTTCAGCGTCCCGTCGAGGGAGGTAGCGCTGCCGGGCACGCCGTAGAGGGCGTCGAGCTGGGCGGCGATGCCGGACTTGGTGCCCGTGTAGGCGGCCCCCGAGGTCTCCAGCCGGAGCTGGTTCAGCGCCGCGGCATCGAAGCTGCGGGTGATCGTGCCGGCGGCCACGCCGGAATTGTTCGTCCCGGTGGCGACAGTCGAGAGCGTGCGCTTGACGTAGCCCGCCGTCCCGGCATTGGCGACGTTCTGCGAGACGATGTTGATCGCCGCCTGGGTGGCGGCGAGGCCTGCGCTCGAGGTGGAGATCGCATTCAGCGACATGTCACGGCCTCCGCGGCTCGAATCGCACCCTCACTCAGCGGATCACGTTGAGCAGATCAGACATCATCGTCTGGGCCGTCGACATGACGCGCGTGTTCGCAGAGTAAGCCTGCTGGGTTACGATCATCTTAGAGAATTCGGTCGCAATGTCGGTGTTCGATTGCTCGTTGCTCGCGCCCGAGATCGTGCTGCCGTTGAGGCCCGCGAGCGGAGGCCCCGAATCGACCGTCTGGAGATAGTTCCCGTTCGTATCGGCCTTCAGGCCGTCGGCATTGGCGAACTGGACGACGCCGACCGAGGCGAGAGCCACGACCGAACCGTTGGAGAAGGTGCCGTTGACCTTGCCGTCCGGACCGACGGCCACGCTTGTGAGCGTCCCGGAGCTGTTGCCGTTCTGCGTCAGCGCGTTGGTCGTCGCCGCACCGGTCGTGTCGGCATACTGCGTCAGGCCTGAGGCGCTGAGATTCATGTTGAGGCTGGGGAATGTGTAGTCACCCATGGTGATCGGCCCCAGCGGGATCGGGTTCGTCGAGGGCGAGGTGAGCTTCCCGGTGGAATCGAAGGTGAAGGCCGTGCCCACGTTGTTCCAGTCGGACGTCGTGAGCGCGCTCGGGTTGGTGGAGTAGTACAAGTTCCACACGGCCGGCTGAGCCGGCGTGGTCGTCGCGTCCTGGACCTTGGCCCAGCGGGTCGTCAGTGTGAGCGGCGCGCCGGTCGACGTGTAGACCGGCAGCGACGGGCCGGCGATGCTGTTGCTCATGAAGGTCGAGACGGCACCGGTCTGGGTCGAATCGACCTTGACGCCGGTCTGCCCCGATCCGGAGGTCACGACGGCCGCGGTATTCTGATTGTAGAGATCGGATCCCGACGTCGCCGAGGCCGACGTGCTCGGCGTCGAGGGCAGGTTGGCGGCGTAGGTGATCGTCGTGGTGGCCTGCGCCGGCAGCGCCGAGTTGCCGATCTTGATCGGACCGATGCTGGTCGTCTGACCGGTGATCGGATCGAGGTTCGATCCGGTCAGGTATCCGCCGGCGCCGTTGACGAGATAGCCGTCCTTGTCCTGGGCGAAATCGCCCCGGCGCGTGTACAGGCTCGTGCCGCCGAAGGATGTGGCGCCGTTCGCGTCGCCGGTCTTCTGCACGACGGTGAAGAAGCCCTGGCCGTTGATGGCCATGTTGGTGGGCACGCTCGACGAGACCACGTTGCCGGCCAGGGTGTTGGTGAGCTGCGACTGGGGCAGCACCGAACCCGCGACCTCGCGGCCCGGCGTCTTCTCGGACATCAGGTCGACGAAGCTGGTGTCGATGCGCTTGTAGCCGGTCGTCTGCGAGTTCGCGATGTTCCCGGAGATGTTGCTGATGGCGTAGGACTGCGCCTGGAGTCCGGAGACCGAGGTCTGCAGGGCGGTGAAAAGATCCATGGCGAACGATCCCGATGCGCGCCGCACTGGCCCGCAGGCCGGTCCGGCCGCAACCGGCATGCCAGGGCTAAGTCCTTGATAATCCTGGACCGGATTGTCGACGACCCGGCAGGGTTGACCGGTCACGGCCGCGCGCCCGGCAGATCCTGCCGGGTCGGTCCCGCGGGCGCGGAGATCCGGACCGGAAGTCCCGTCCGCCGCGTTTACGCGGTGTTATTCGACACGCGCGAAGATGCCGCCGGGCCGGGGCCACGCGCGGTGCGTCCTGTCCGGAAGCGCTGAACGGGTACGGATTGCGGATCTCGGGATCATGCGGGCGAAACGGACAAGCCTCGTCCACATCATCTACTTCTCGCGTCTCAACCTGTCGTCGGACGCGGCGAAGAGGTCCGAGCAGATCAGCGATATCGGTCGCATCGCTCAGAAGAAGAACGAGTTCGCGGTGATCACGAGCTTTCTGGTCATCGAGGGGAACTTCGCCTGCCAGGTCATCGAGGGCGAGCGCACATCCGTGCACGAGACCTTCGACCGGGTGAGTGCCGACAGCCGGCACCGCGAGGTCCAGATCAGCGAGTGGCGGGAGATCACCAAGCGCGAGTTCGTCCACTCGTTCAAGAGCGCGCAGCGCACGGCCGGGAACGACACGCTGTTCGCCAAGGCCAACCTGCTCCCGATGCTCCAGCGCGGAACGCCGAAGGCGTCCGCGATACACGGGCTGTGCCTGTCGCTGCAGTCCGACGCGATGTCCCGTCAGGGCATCGACCACCTCTTCATCTGAGCCGCCGATGTCCGAGAGCGATACGCCCCCGATTCTCATCGTCGACGATCAGGAGAAGCTCCTGCGGCTGATCGTGATGCTGATGACCCGCATCGGCTTCCCGGACGTCGAGGGCGTCACCAACGCGCCCGAGGCGCTGGAGCGGATGCGGCAGCGCCGCTACGCCCTGGTGATCTCCGATCTCGACATGGAGCCCATGGACGGGCTCACCCTGCTGCGCGAGATCCGCGCCGACGACGCGCTGATGAACACGCCCTTCATGCTCACCGAGTCGTCCTTCGACTTCGAGGACATCAACCTCGCCCACCAGGCGGGCGCGGACGCCTTCATCCTCAAGCCGTTCGACATGGCGGTGCTGAAGACCAAGCTGAAGCAGGTCCTCAACCGCAAGCCGCGCAAGCGCGAGGCGCCGATCGCGTCCGAATCGACCCTGAGCGTCGAATTCCCGATGCTCGGCAAGTTCTGACGCCGCGCACCCCTCGCGGGCCCGGCGACGCGGAGGCGCCGCCGAAGCGCGTCACGCCGCCCGCTTCTGGTAATCCTTCACGTCGGTGAAGCGCACGGCCGGGTAGCGCTCCTCCTCGTAGCGGAGCGAGAAGGCCGTGGTCGCCATGAAGACCGGGGCACCGTCGAGGTCCTTGGCCATGGCCGAGCCGTGCGAGTCGATGAACTTGTCGAGCTCGGCCTCCGAATCGGACGACACCCAGCGGCAGACCGAGAATCGCGAGGTCTCGTAATCCACCGGCAGGCCGTACTCGGCCTGGAGCCGCTCCTTCAGCACGTCGAGCTGCAGCGCGCCGACCACGCCGACGATCGCCTGGCTTCCGTCCTGCGGCACGAACACCTGGACGACCCCCTCCTCGCCCATCTGCTGGAGCGCCTCGCGCAGCTTCTTGGCCTTCATGGCGTCGGTGAGCTTGATCCGGCGCAGGATCTCCGGCGCGAAGCTCGGGACACCCCGGAACACGATATCCTCGCCCTCGGTGAGCGTGTCGCCGATCCGCAGCGTGCCGTGGTTCGGGATGCCGACCACGTCGCCGGCATAGGCCTCGTCGGCGATGGCACGGTCCTGGGCGAAGAAGAATTGCGGCGCCGAGAGCGAGATCGGCTTGCCGGTGCGCACCAGCCGGGCCTTCATGCCTCTGTTGAGCTTGCCCGAGCAGACCCGCATGAACGCGATCCGGTCCCGGTGATTCGGGTCCATGTTCGCCTGGATCTTGAACACGAAGCCGGTCATCCGCGGCTCGGTCGGCTCGACGAGGCGCTTGTCGGCGTCCTGGCCCCGCGGCGGCGGCGCCACCTTGGCCAAGCCGTCGATGAGGTCGCGCACGCCGAAATTGCGCAGCGCCGAGCCGAAGAAGACCGGCGTCAGGTGACCCTCGCGGAACGCGTCGAGGTCGAACGGCTTCAGGCCGCCCTCGGCGAGTTCGACCTCCTCGCGCCACGCGTCGGCGGCGCCGTCCTCGGTGAGCAATTCGTCGAACAGCTTGTCGTCCGGGCCGGACACCGCGACCATCCCGGCATCCTCGGCGGCGTCGAGGCGGCGGACACGGTTGCCGCCGAGCTCGTAAGTCCCGGAGAAGTTGCGGCCGGTGCCGATCGGCCACGTGACCGGGGCGACGTCGAGGGCCAGCGTCTTCTCGATCTCGTCCAGAAGCTCGAACGGGTCGCGCGCCTCGCGGTCGAGCTTGTTGACGAACGTGACGATCGGGATGTCGCGCAGGCGGCAGACCTCGAACAGCTTGCGCGTGCGCGCCTCGATGCCCTTCGCGGCGTCGATCACCATGACGGCCGAATCGACCGCCGTCAGCGTCCGGTAGGTGTCCTCCGAGAAATCCTCGTGGCCGGGCGTGTCGAGGAGGTTGAAGACGCAGTCGCCGTACTCGAAGGTCATCACCGAGGTGACCACCGAGATGCCGCGCTCCTTCTCGATGCCCATCCAGTCGGAGCGGGTCGAGACCCGGTTGCGCTTGGCCTTCACCTCGCCGGCGAGCTGGATCGCGCCTCCGAACAGCAGAAGCTTCTCGGTGAGCGTGGTCTTGCCCGCGTCGGGGTGGGAGATGATCGCGAAGGTGCGCCGCCGCGACACCGGATCGGCCGGCCTCGCCTCGGTCTTGGTCTGCATCAGCATGGAGCGAACGCTCTGGGTCGGCGGAACGTGGTGGTGCGCGGCGCGGCACTCGCGCGGTCTCGGGATCGTGTAGCGGCAAGCCCCGATATTGGCAAAGACGGCGGCAGAATGGGGCCTCCTTTCAGGCACCGTACAGGGGCGCGACACCACGCTTCCCCGGTCGATCCACGCTTCGCGAGGCCCCGATGTCGCGCGCCGCAGCACGCTGCTGTCTGGTCACCGCTCTGCTGTTCGCCTCCGCGGGCCCCGGGCCCCGCGCGGCCGAGGCGCCGCAGCGCGCCGCAGCGGCCGACGCCGCCTTCCTCGATGCCCTGACCTGGGGCGCCACGCCCTCGGCCTTCGCGCAGCTCACCGCGGAGGGGCGGACGCGCTGGCTACACGATCAGCTTCACCCGCCCGCCGAAATGCGCCTGCCCCCCGACGCCCAGGCGCAGGTCGACGCGCTGACCCCGCCGGGCAGCCTGTTCGAGCGAGCCCAGGCCCTGGACGCGCAGGCCAAGGCGGCGAAGGACATCGCCGATCCCGAGGCCAGGAAGGTTGCGCAGCAGGCTTTCCAGGCGACGCTCAACACGGCCGCGCGGAACGCCGCCTCCGTCTGGGTACTGCGGGCGCTCTACAGCCCCGACCAGCTGCGCGAGCGGCTGACGTGGTTCTGGTTCAACCGGCTCAACGTCCACCAGGGAAAGTCGACGCTGCGCGCCGCCGTGGGCGACTACGTCGAGACGGCGATCCGCCCGCACGTGCTCGGGCGCTTCCGCGACCTGCTGATGGCGAGCCTGCGCCACCCGGCGATGCTGCGCTACCTCGACAACGACGCCAACGCCGCCGGCCGCCCGAACGAGAACTACGCCCGGGAGATCATGGAGCTGCACACGATGGGTGTCGGCTCCGGCTACACGCAGGGCGACGTCGAGGCGCTGGCCCGGATCCTGAGCGGGGTCGGCATCGACCTGAAGCCCGAGAACCCGAAGCTCCGCCCCGAGCGCGCCGCCGACTTCCGCCGGGACGGCCTGTTCGCGTTCAACCCGAACCGGCACGATTACGGCGACAAGGTCTTCCTCGGCACGCGCATCCGGGGGCGCGGCTGGCCCGAGGTCGAGGAGGCGGTGGACCTGATCGCCCGCAACCCCGCCACCGCGACCAACGTCTCCCGGGCGCTGGCGACCTATTTCCTCGGGCAGGCATCCGACGACGCCCTCATCGCCCGACTCGCCGCCGTCTTCACGCGGACCGACGGCGACATCGCCGCGGTGATGGAGGCGCTGGTGCGCGAGCCGGCCTTCACGGCCGAGCGCGGCGGCACCTTCAAGGACCCGGTGCGCTACGTGTTCTCGGCCCTGCGCATGGCCTACGACGGGCGCGTGATCCGCAACGCCGGCCCGGTGCTCGGCTGGCTGAACCGCCTCGGCGAGGGCCTGTTCAACCGCTCGACGCCCGACGGCTACCCCCTCGACGCGGCCGCCTGGAGCGGGCCCGGGCAGCTCGCGACGCGGTTCGAGATCGCCCGGCAGATCGGGTCCGGCTCGGCCGGCCTGTTCAAGCCGGCGCTGCCCGATCAGGCCGAGGAGCCGGCCTTTCCGGTGCTCGCCAACGGGCTCTATTTCTCGGCGCTGTCCGGCACCCTGTCGGCGGCGACGCGCGCGGCCCTCGCCCAGGCGGTCTCGCCGCAGGACTGGAACACCCTCTACCTCGCCTCGCCGGAGTTCATGCGATGAACCGTCGCGACCTGATCCGCGCCTCGGCGGCGCTCGGCCTGTCCACGGTGGCCGGCCGCGTCTGGGCCGCCCCGAAGGCCGACGCGCGCCTCCTCGTGGTGTTCCTACGCGGCGCCTACGACGCCGCCAACGTGGTGATCCCGACCGGCAGCGACTTCTATTACCGGTCGCGGCCAAACCTCGCGATCCCGAAGCCCGACGCGTCGGACCCGAAGGCGGCGCTGGCGCTCGACGCCGACTGGAGCCTGCACCCGGCTCTGCGCGACACGCTCCTGCCGCTCTACGCCAAGGGTCAGGCCGCCTTCGTGCCGTTCGCCGGCACCGACGACCTGACCCGGAGCCATTTCGAGACCCAGGACACGATCGAGATGGGCCAGACGGTCGGCGCGGCCCGCGACTACAATTCCGGCTTCATGGCCCGGCTCGCCGCGGAGCTGACCCGGGTCCGGCCGATCGCCTTCACCGACCAGATGCCGCTCATCTTCCGGGGCGGCGAGACGGTGCCCAACATCGCCATCAACGGGGTCGGCAAGCCCGGCATCGACGACCGGCAGGCCCGCCTCATCGCGGCGATGTACAGCGACACCAAGCTGGCCGCCGCCGTGACCGAGGGGTTCCGGGTGCGCGACGCGGTCTACCACACGATCTCCGATCATGCCGGGCAGGCCGACCGCGGGGCGGTCTCGCCCAAGGGCTTCGAGCTGTCGGCCCGGCGCATCGGCCGCCTGATGCGCGAGAACTTCAACCTCGGCTTCGTCGATGTCGGCGGCTGGGACACGCACGTGAACCAGGGCGCGGGCACCGGCTACCTCGCCGACCGACTCGGCGAGCTGGGGCGCGGACTCTCGGGCTTCGTCGAGGAGATCGGGCCGGGCTGGTCCGACACGGTGGTGGTGGTGCTGTCGGAGTTCGGACGCACCTTCCGGGAGAACGGGAGCCGCGGCACCGATCACGGCCACGGCAGCGTCTACTGGATCCTCGGCGGCGGCGTCCGGGGCGGCCGGATCGCGGGACCGCAGGTGCGGGCCGACGAGGCGCACCTGTTCCAGAACCGGGACTATCCGGTGCTCACCGACTATCGCGGCCTGCTGGGCGGCCTGTTCCGGCGGCTCTACGGGCTCGACCAGGCGAGCCTGCGGCGGATCTTCCCCAGCGCGGACCCGGCGGATCTCGCGCTGCTGTAGGGAGCGAGCCGTCGCAGCGTCGCGCCGTCCCAGCACTCGCGAGCCCGGGCTCTCAGCCCCTCCGTCATCGCGAGCGCAGCGAAGCGACCCAGGGCCGCACGAGTTCGGCAGGCGTCGCGCGACGCTGGGTCGCTTCGCTGCGCTCGCAAGGACGACCAAGCGCATGTCGTGCCGACGTATCGATGCTCCTCAGCGGATCTCGACATCAGCGCGCGAAACACCTTCAACGGGTTGGCTCCGCGCCCCTCTGTCCGCGCGCTCAGGCCGCGGCGGCCGCCAGGGCGCGCAGGTCGCCGACCAGCTCGTCGACCCGCTCCGTCCGGGCATCCCAGGCGAACATGAAGCGCGCCCCGCCGCCGATGAAAGTGTAGAACCGCCAGCCCCGGGCGCGCAGGCCCTCCATCGTGGCCGCCGGCATCGTCAAGAAGACCGCGTTCGCCTCGACGGGAAACAGCGCTCGCACCCCCGGCAGCCCGCCGACCGCCTCGGCGAAGCGGCGGGCGCAGGCGTTGCCGTGGGCCGCGTTCCGCAGCCACGCGCCGCTCTCCAGCATGCCGACCCAGGGGGCCGCGAGGAAGCGCATCTTCGAGGCGAGCTGGCCGGCCTGCTTGCAGCGGTAGCCGAAATCCTCCGCGAGCGTGGCGTCGAAGAACACCACCGCCTCGCCGGCATGCATGCCGTTCTTGGTGCCGCCGAAGCACAGGACGTCGATGCCCGAGCGCCACGTCATGTCGGCGGGGCTGCACCCGAGGCTCGCGCAGGCGTTGGCGAAGCGCGACCCGTCCATGTGCAGGGCGAGGCCCAGCTCGCGGCAAGTCGCCGACAGGGCCCGCAGCTCGGCGAGGCTGTAGACCTGCCCGGTCTCGGTGGGCTGCGTGATCGTCACCACGCGCGGCCGCGGGAAGTGGATGTCGCTGCGGTTCTGCGCCAGCCCGCGGATCGCCTCCGGCGTGAGCTTGCCGCCCTCGGTCCGGACGGTCAGCAGCTTCGAGCCGTTCGAGAAGAATTCCGGCGCGCCGCACTCGTCGGTCTCGACATGGGCCGAGTCGGCGCAGATCACGCTGTGGTAGGACTGGCACAGCGCGGCCAGCGCCAGCGCGTTGGCGGCCGTGCCGTTGAAGGCGAAGAACACCTCGCACGGGGTCTCGAACAGGTCCCGGAAGGCGTCGGCCGCCCGGGCGGTCCAAGCGTCCTCGCCGTAGGCCGGGGCGTGGCCGCGATTGGCCGCCTCCATCGCAGCCCAGGCCTCCGGGCAGATGCCGGAATAGTTGTCGCTGGCGAATTGCTGCGAGTCGTCGTGTCTCATCCGCGCAACCTAGCACGGCGCAGGCGCGGATGGATCGCGCGGACAGGTTGGAACTGGTGCGCGCTTGGTGTAATAGCCCCGTCAAGGCGTGAGCTCCACGCCGATTCGGAAACCGACGTTCCCGTCCCTCCCGGGTTCAAACCGGGCGAGGGACGTTGCCGGTTTCCAGATCGGCGGCGGGCCGCGTGAACCCAGAACTTCAGGTCCAGAGGATCAAGTCCGTTGCAGGTACTCGTTCGCGACAACAACGTCGATCAAGCGCTCCGCGTCCTCAAGAAGAAGATGCAGCGCGAGGGCATCTTCCGCGAGATGAAGCAGCGCAAGGCTTATGAGAAGCCGTCCGTGCGCAAGGCTCGCGAGAAGGCCGAGGCCGTCCGCCGCGCCCGCAAGCAGGCCCGCAAGACCGCGATCCGCGAGGGCCTGATCGCCGCGCCGAAGCCGAAGCCCCGCTTCCCCGCCGGCGGCCGTCGTCCCGGCTTCCCGTCGCCGTCCGCCGCGCAGGGCCAGGGCGGCAACGCCGCCGGTCAGACCCCGGTCAGCCCGGCTCCCGCCGCCTGAGCGACACCACGTCAGTCATGAGAGAGCCCGGCCTGCGCGCGCAGGGCCGGGCTTTTTCTTTGCGTCGCGTCCGGATGAAGGCGCCCGGGCACGCGAGCCGCACGTGGCGCGGGTCCCCTCTCCACCCGAGTCGAGCTTGCCCCGAGTCGGGCTTCTCGGGACGGATCTCGGGCAGGCCCGAGATCCGTCTGGAGAGGGGGAAGGTCGCGCCTGTAGCGCCGAGCCGAGGCCCTGCGCTCGCGATGACGTGAAGAGCTTCGAGCGCTAAGCGCTCAGGCCGCCAGCTCAGGCCGCCTTGGCGGCCATGGTGGCGTGCTCGGCCTGGACCAGCACGTCGAGGGCCCGCCAGGGCTTCTGCATGTAGACCGCCTGATCGGGGAGCCGCGCATCCCGGCTCGCGCCCGAGGTGACGACCACGCGCACGTCCGGCCACCGCCGCTTGACCGCCTGCGCCAGCGACACGCCGTCCATGGCGCCCGGAAGGCGCACGTCCGCGAAGAGCAGCGCCACGGTCACGTCGGACCGCTCCAGCACCGAGAGGGCCGCCTCGGCGCTCTCGCAGGCGATCACGCCGAGATCGGTCTCCTCGAGCACCGCCGTCGCGAGATCGCGCACAGCCGCATCGTCCTCCACGACGAGCGCCACGGGGGCGGAACTATCGGGCGTTGCGCGATCCATCAAAGTCTCCTGCTGCCGGTGCCTTGCCCCGCGTCGGGTGGCCGCCTGTACGGCGAGCTTCTGATTCCCCGATTCGGCCATGCTGATCCTTCATGAGGCGGCTCACAAGAGTCGCGTCGCTCCGGAGGCGAATGCCTGCCCTGCGGACAGGCGGCACCATTTTCATGCGGAACGCACGAAAATGGCGCAGTTTCCGGGCGGTTAAGAAACTGTTCACTGGAGTGGACCGACTGTTAACGTCCTGCGGCGGAACGTCTCCACCCGCGCGGGGCGTTTCGCCGGATCGAACGCGGCCCAGAGCTGAAGGATCATCGTCCGACATGTGCCGTTTCCTCGCCTACAGCGGTGAGCCGGTCTTCCTCTCCGACCTCGTCTGCGCGCCGACCCACTCGCTGGTGCACCAGTCGCTGCACGCCGACGAGGGGAAGACCGAGACCAACGGCGACGGTTTCGGCATCGGCTGGTACGCCGAGCGGCCCGAGCCGGGTGTCTACCGCGACATCTCCCCGGCGTGGTCGGACGAGAACCTCGTGAACCTCTGCGGGCAGGTGCGGGCGCGGACGTTCTTCGCGCACGTGCGCGCCTCGACCGGGACGGCCACCGCCCGGGCCAACTGCCACCCCTTCGTGTTCGGCCGCCACCTGTTCATGCACAACGGCCAGATCGGCGGCTACCACCGGATCAAGCGGCGCCTCGAGGCGCTGATCCCGGATTCCTACTACGACCATCGCCGCGGCAGCACCGACTCGGAGGCGATCTTCCTCCTGGCGCTCGCCAACGGCCTTGAGGCGGACCCCGTCGGCGCGATGGCGCGGACGCTGAAGACCGTCCGCGAGTTGATGGAGTCGGCGAATGTCTGCGAGCCGCTGCGCTTCACCGCGCTGCTCACGGACGGCGAGACGCTGACCGCCTATCGCTGGGCCTGCGACGGCCGGCCGCCGAGCCTGTACTACCGCGAGGGGCCGGGCGGCATCGTGGTGGTGTCGGAGCCGATCGACGGCTGCCGCGAGGGCTGGCGGGTGGTCCCGAAGGGCGCGACCCTGCGCGCCCGCCACGGGACCGCGACGCTCGTCGAGGCGCCGGAGCCCGCCCGCGCCGCCGCCTGAATACAGACGGCCCCAGCCATGCCGCCGCGGGGATTGCCGGGGCGCGCCACATCGCCACATTCCGCCTGCGGCCGATGGTGCGGCCGAGCGGGAATCGACCGATGTATCCGGATACCGAGCTTCACATCGCCGGGCGCTGGCGCGCGGGTGCCGACCGGGACACCCTGGGGGTCCTGAACCCCGCCACGGGCGAGACGATCGGCCAGTGCGCGGTCGCCACCACGGCGGATCTCGACGAGGCCCTGGCGGCTGCCGCCCGCGCCTTCCCGACCTGGCGCAAAGTCGCGCCCTTCGAGCGCGCCAAGATGATGCGCAAGGCGGCCGACCTGCTGCGCGCCCGGGTCGACGAGATCGCCCGGATCATGACGCTGGAGCAGGGCAAGCCGCTCGCCGAGTCGCGTGTCGAGACCCTGGCGGCGGCCGACATCATCGACTGGTTCGCCGAGGAGGGTAAGCGCGCCTACGGCCGCGTCATCCCGGGCCGCGCCGACGGCGTGCTGCAGGCGGTGGTCCGCGAGGCGGTCGGGCCGGTGGCCTGCTTCACGCCCTGGAACTTCCCGATCAATCAGGCGGTCCGCAAGATCTCGGCGGCGCTCTGCACCGGCTGCACGGTGATCCTGAAGGGCCCGGAGGACACGCCGGCGAGTTGCGCCGCCCTGGTCCGCGCCTTCCTGGATGCGGGCATCCCGGGCGACGCGCTCTCGCTGGTCTACGGCGATCCCGAAGCCATCTCGGCCTACCTGATCCCGCACCCGGTCATCCGGAAGATCTCGTTCACCGGCTCGACCGTGGTCGGCAAGAAGCTCGCGGCGCTCGCGGGCGAGCACATGAAGCGCGCCACGATGGAACTCGGCGGCCACGCCCCCGCGATCGTGTTCGGCGACGCCGACGTGGAGAAGGCGGTGGCCGTCCTGGCCCCCTCGAAGTTCCGCAATGCCGGCCAGGTCTGCGTCTCGCCGACCCGCTTCCTCGTGCACGATTCGGTCTTCGATCGCTTCGTCGAGGGCTTCACGACCTTCGCCAAGTCGGTGAAGGTCGGCGACGGGCTCGATCCCGAGACCAAGATGGGACCGCTGGTCCACGGGCGGCGCCTCGACGCCGTCACGGCGCTGGCGGCGGACGCCGAGTCGAGCGGCGCGACGCTGCGGGCGGGCGGCAAGCGCATCGGCAACCAGGGCAACTTCTTCGAGCCGACGGTCTTCACCGAGGTGCCGCTGACCGCCCGGATCATGAACGAGGAGCCCTTCGGCCCCCTGGCGATGATCAACCGGTTCTCCGACGACGAGGAGGCGCTCACCGAGGCCAACCGCCTGCCCTACGGGCTCGCGGCCTACGCCTACACCCGCTCCGCCGAGCGCGCGGCGCGGGTGTCGAATGCGGTCGAGAGCGGCATGATCTCGATCAACCACCATGGCCTCGCCCTGCCCGAGACGCCGTTCGGCGGCGTCAAGGATTCGGGCTACGGCAGCGAGGGCGGCCCGGAGGCCCTCGACGCCTACCTGGTCACCAAGTTCGTCACGCAGGCGAATTTCTGACGCACCGGCCGGCGCGCCGCGGCGCGCCGGCCCCTCCCCTCAGTAATGCGGCGGCGGCGGTTCCGGCCCGCGCGGCGCCGCGCGGGCGGCCGCCTCCTCCACCTGCTCCCGCAGCGCGTCGAGCTGCCGGACGAGCCGGTCGATCACCCGCCACTGCTCGGTCACGGTCCGGTTCAGATCCTCGATCGTCGCATCCTGCTCGGTCAGGCGCATCTCCAGGCGATCGATCCGTGTCGCCTCGTCCATGTCGGGTCTCCAGGCAGTGCCGTGTCGCGAGCTGTCCCCGCCCCGATCGTCTCGGACCGCCGGCGCTCGACGCTCCTCCTAACGCAGGCCGCGCGCCGAACAACCCGACGGACCGCCTCCAGCCATGACCAGTCGAGAACGTCCATCAGTCGATGCATAGGCTCGAAGACCGATAATGGCGCAAAAGTGATTTATATCTCGGTTATCTTTGTCGTTTGTATAAATGCATTTTGCGACGATCGACTGCGCTCCTACAACTTTCTCGAACTCTCATTGAGCCCGTTTCATGACGAGAGCACGCCATTGACGGATTTTTAAGCGCGTCTCCTCATGATCGTCCGCACTTTACAGATCAGGCGGGCACGGGCTCCGATGGCGATGTTTGGTTCACGCGACGATGCCCTCCTCGCGGCGATCGACCGGACGATGGCGCGGGTGGAATTCGACCTCGACGGCACCGTCACCGACGCGAACGCCGTGTTCCTCGACCTCGTCGGCTACACGCTCGACGAAGTCCGGGGCCAGCATCACAGAATGTTCGTGCCTGAGGCCGACAGGTCCGGTCCGAACTACAGCGCCTTCTGGGACCGGTTGCGCGCCGGTCAGCACGAGGCGCGTGCCTTTCCGCGGGTGACGAAAGCCGGCCACACCGTGTGGATCCAGGGCTCCTACAACCCGATCCTCGACCGCCGCGGCAAGCCCACCAAGGTGGTCAAGCTCGCCACCGACATCACCGCGGAACGCGCCCGCAACGCGCTCCACGCCGGTCAGGTCGAAGCGCTCAACCGTTCGCAGGCGGTGATCTGCTTCGCCCTCGACGGGACGATCACGGACGCGAACAGCAACTTCCTGTCCACGATGGGCTACACGCTGGAGGAGATCCGCGGGCGGCATCACCGCATGTTCATGGCGCCGGCGGAGGCGGCCAGCCCGGACTACACGGCGTTCTGGGCCGCGCTCGGCAACGGCCAGTACCAGGCGGGCGAGTTCCGGCGGATCGGGAAGGACGGCCGCACCGTCTGGATCTTCGGCGCCTACAACCCGATCCTCGACGCCGACGGCAAGCCCTGCGCGGTGGTGAAGTTCGCTACCGACGTGACCCGGCAGGTCGAAGACCGCCAGCGCCGGGCCGAGGGGCAGCGCGCGATCGACGCCGACATCGCGGCGATCCGCGATTCGATGAGCCGGGTGGTCCGGCAGGCGGACGAGACCGCGGAGGCCTCGAGCCGGACAAGCCGCAACGTCGATGCGGTCGCTGCGGGTTCGGAGGAGTTCGCCGCCTCGATCGAGGAACTCAGCCGTCACGCGATGCAGGCGAAATCCTCCGTCGATCTGGTCGTTTCCCGCGCCGAGGAGGCGGGGGCGATCGTCGTGGGGCTGACCGGCGCCGCGGACCGGATCGGGGCGGCGGTGAGCCTGATCCGGTCCATCGCCGACCAGACGAACCTGCTGGCGCTGAACGCCACGATCGAGGCCGCCCGGGCCGGAGCGGCCGGCAAGGGTTTCGCGGTCGTCGCCGCCGAGGTGAAGGCGCTCGCCGAGCAGACCGCCAAGGCCACCGGCGAGATCGGAACCCAGATCGCCGCCGTGCAGGCCGAGACCTCCCGAGCCGTCTCGGCGATCGACGGGATCGGCGCCACGATCGAGCAGCTCAGCGCGATCTCGCTCAGCGTCTCGTCGGCCGTGACCGAGCAGGCCGCGGTGACCCGCGACATGACGGAGAACATGCAGTCGGCGGCGCAGGGCGTCGCGGCGATCCATACCGCCATGGCGGAGATCGCCTCCTCGGCGAGCGTCGTGGACGCCTCGGTGCGCAAGGTCTCGGAGGCGGCGCGCGCCCTCGCGTGAGCCGGCCCGGCAGGGCCTCAGGCCGCGCGAGTGGCGACCGGATCGGCCACGGAGATCCGGTCCCGTCCGCCATTCTTGGCGGCGTAGAGCGCGGCGTCGGCCCGCTGCATCAGCAGGTCGAACGCGATGCCGGGGCGCGCCTGCGCGATCCCGATACTGACGCTGACGCGCAGGGCCGGAAGCTCGGGAACCGCGAGTTGCGCGAAGGTCTGGCGGAGCTCCTCGGCTCGGGCCAGAGCCTCGGCGGGCGAGACGTCCGGCAGGAGGCACGCGAACTCCTCACCGCCGAGGCGGCCCAGCAGGGCCTCCCGCGGCAGCAGGGTCGACGCCATGGTGCAGAAGCCGATGAGCACCGCGTCGCCGACCCCGTGGCCGAAGCGGTCGTTGACGGCCTTGAACCGGTCGAGGT
This sequence comes from Methylobacterium sp. 285MFTsu5.1, assembly GCF_000383455.1. Taxonomy (NCBI): domain Bacteria; kingdom Pseudomonadati; phylum Pseudomonadota; class Alphaproteobacteria; order Hyphomicrobiales; family Methylobacteriaceae; genus Methylobacterium; species Methylobacterium sp. 285MFTsu5.1. The sequence goes on from NZ_KB911275.1 coordinate 216,211, forward strand.
CGAACAGCAGCAGGGCGGCGTCGCCGTGCCGCGCCATCGCGTCCGCGGCGGCCCTGGCGAAGGCCCGGCGGTTACGCACGCCCGTCAGCGCGTCGGTGGAGGCGGCGATGCGCTGCTCCCGCTCCGCCCGCTCCTTGACCAGCGCCATGAAGGTGAAGGCCGAGGCGATCGAGAACATCAGGGTGACGAAGCACAGGATCGCCACCCAGTGCGACGCGAGCGGGCTGAGACCCGGCTGTGGGGGCGCCACCAGCGTCGCGGGGATCCGCACGATGTAGAAGCTGCCGTGCAGTCCCAGGATGGTGGCGGCGGCGATCCGGGAGGCGAGCCGCTCGGCGCGACCGCGCCAGATCTCCGCGGCCGCGGCGCAGCAATAGAGCGCCGCGGTCCCCGAGGCGTAGATGATGCGGGCCTCGATCGACGCGTAGAAGGTCGGGATCAGGCACAGGACGCACCAGCCGAGGGCGCCGGCCATGGCGATGCCCACCCGCGGCTCCCGATGCTCGAAGGAGCGGACGCCGCTCCAGATGAGGCCGTAGGCGGCGAGCACCACGGCATTGGCCAAGCCCACCGAGATCAGGTCGGGGATCTGGTTGCGCAGCGCGAGGCCGGCCGATCCGGCCGCGCCCACGAGATGCGCCGCGCCCCAGTAGGCGAGCACCCGGGATTCGGGCGCCTGCCGCCACGAGGCCATGAAGAGCGTGCCGACCAGGAAGGTCGTCGCCGCGCTGACGACCAGCAGGGTGGCGGGATCGAGTTGCACGGACGCCTGTCTATCCTCGACCCGGACGTTAGCCGCCCCCGCCCCCGTGTCGCACTATGGCCGAGCAACGATACGCGCCGGCAGAGTATATCGCTCTATCTTGCCGGAAGCCACTGTAAGCTAGATTAGAACGGCCAACCGGGACGAGGGTGCTAGTACACCGGCATATTCGTCCCGGAGCTTGCCGGGTCTCCCGTGCTGAGTGCCGCAGGGTCGCCGACTCTGACCTCGGCGCGGGCCCGCCCCCGCACGGCCCCGGAACGCCGGGGCCGGAACGCGCGGTGCGGCCCGCCCGTCAGGCGCGGTGGATCACCGGGACCGCGGGCGCGCCCTCCCACTCGGTGTTGGCGGGGATCGACTCGCCCTTCATGACGATGGTGAGCGGGCGCAGCCGGGCGAAATCGCCCACCTTGGTGTCGTAGAGCACGGTCGAGAACGCACCCACCGAGACGCCGCGCCCGACGACGACGCGGCCGATCTTCATGATCCGGTCCTCGTAGAGGTGCGTCTGCAGTGCCGAGACGCGGTTGATCGTGGCGTAGTCGCCGATGGTGACGCAGTCGAACTCGGTGATGTCGGTGGTGAGCATGCAGACGCCCTTGCCGACCTTCACGCCGAACAGCCGGAGCACCCAGGGCAGGAAGGGCGTGCCCTGGAGGTGCTCGAGCAGCACCTTGCCGGCGAGCCCCCAGTAGGCCACCGCGATCGCCTCGGTGCGCATCGCCCACCACGACCACATCGGCTGCATGCCGGGCTTGTAGACGCCCATCAGCAGCCACTTCATCGCGATGACCGCCGAGGACTGGATCAGCGCGATGGCGACGCTCGCACCGACGAAGCTGTAAGCCAGACCCCACCAGTCCTGCTCCAGGATGGCCGGGTAGAAGTACCAGTCGATCGCCGTGATCGCGAGGGTAATGTAGAGCATCGGCGAGAACGAGGTCGCGAAGGCCTCGAAGACGCCGCGCCGGATCTTCGGCCACGCGCCGGGCTCGTAGGTCTGGGCGGTCGAGCCGAGATCGACCTTCTGGCGGGCCGGCAGCCGGATCGGCGGCGAGCCGAACCACGTCTCGCCGGGGCTCATCGCGGCGTTCTCGGGCGGCTTCGACTTGATGCCGATGAGAACGTCGTCGGGGATGACGGCGCCGGGCGGCACAACGGCGTCGTTGCCGACGAAGACCCGGGCGCCGGTGCGCACCGGCTCCAGGTGCATCCAGCCGCGCCGGATCTCCTCCTCGCCGTACACCACCTCGTCGGCGATGAAGTTCTTCGCGCCGACCTCGGCGAGGTCGTAGCGGCCCGCGAGGTTGGTCGAGATCTCGGCGCCGTGGCCCATATTGGCGCCCATCAGCCGGTACCAGGCCCGCATGTAGACGGTCGCGAACAGCGACGAGAGCGTCTCCAGGGTGACCTCGACGGCGAGCGCCAGCGACCATTTCCGCAGGTAGAACAGCGAGTGGACCGAGTAGGTGCCGGAGCGGGTCCGCGGCAGCACCACCCAGCGGATGCCGGCGATCAGCAGCACCGTGCCGGCGGTCATCAGCATGGCGGTCGGCCAGGTGAGGATCGGCAGGTACCAGTGGTAGTCGATGTCGGTGATGTCGGAGAGCGAGTCCGAGATCTGGTCGAAGATGAAGAAGGCCGGGAAGATCGGCAGCAGACCCACCGCGGGGATCGCGCCGAGCAGCACCACGTAGGCCGCCATGAACGCCGCGCGGCGCGCGAAGGAGGCCTCGGCGGGGGCGGGCAGCTCCGTGGGGTCGGCCATCCCGACCTTGCGGCCGGGCGAGCCGTCCCACCGCTCGGCCGCGCCCACCCGCGAGCCCGTGGGGATCGTGGTGAGGTCGGCGATCTCCGCCTGCGGCCCGATCACCGCGTCGTGGCTGATCACGCAGGAGGTGCCCACCGCCGCGTCCGCGCCGATCTCGACCCTGCCGATGACCAGCTCGTTGCCGACGATCTCCGCGTTGGCGATGACGAGGCGGCCGCCCAGGGACGCGCCGTCCCCGATGGTCAGGAGGTCGGCCGCGCCGATCTCGATGTCGGAGATGAGCGTGTCGCGTCCGACCTTCGCACCCATCAGCCGGAGGTAGACGGCGATCGCGGGCGAGCCCTGGAGCCACTTCACGTGGACGAGGGGCGCCAGCCGCTGCGCGAGCCACCAGCGATAATAGTAGGTGCCCCAGAGCGGGTACCGGCCCGGCTTGGTCCGGCCGAGGATCAGCCACTTGCCGGCGACCGCCGCGACCGCGGTCACGCCGTTGATCGCCACGTAGACGAGGAGCAGTACGCCGAGTTCGGCGAAGAAGCTCAGGCCTCCGCCGGTGAGCAGCAGGTAGGTCACGAACATGCCGAGCCACTGCGCGGTGGCCAGCGCGATCACGAAGGGCAGCGCGACCAGCTGCCCGAGGCCGCACAGCGCCCGGCGCAGCAGCGGCGGCGGCGCGAAGCTCAGGTCGCGGGTCGCGGCCCCGGCGCCCATGCCGCCCGTCCGGGCGATGAGCGCGTCGGCCATCGCCCGCACGGTGCGCAGGGCGTAGACGTCCGGCAGCGTGATCCCGGCCAGCGGCGGGTTCTCGCGCACCGCCGAGACGAAGCGCGCGGCGAGCAGCGAATGGCCGCCGAGATCGGCGAAGAAGTCGCCCTCGAGGGCGATCGGCTGGTTGCCGAAGATCTGCTTGGCGGCGGCGACCAGGGCCGCCTCGGTCTCGTTGGCGGGCGTCTCCTGCTCGCCGTCGGCGGCGACCACCGTGAGCGGGGCGACCTTGAGCGCCTTGCGGTCGACCTTGCCGGACGTGAGCCGAGGCAAAGTCTCGGCCACCTCGAAATGGCCGGGCACCATGTAGGGCGGCATCTGCCCGGCGAGGGTCCGGCGGAGGGCGGCGGCGTCGATGGACCGGCCGCGCTCCGGGATCAGGAAGGCGACGAGGCGGTCGACGCCGTCGTCGTTCCGCAGCACGACGGCGGCCTGGTTGACGTCGGGCGCCGCCCGGATCCGGGACTCGATCTCGCCGAGTTCCACGCGGAAGCCGCGGATCTTCACCTGGTCGTCGATCCGGCCGTGGAACACGATCCGGCCGGCGGCGTCGAGGGAGACCGCGTCGCCCGAGCGGTAGAGCACCGGGTCGGTCCCGTCCGACGCGAACGGGTTGGCGATGAACTTCTCCGCCGTCAGCTCGGGACGGGCGAGGTAGCCGCGCGCCACGCCGGGACCGCCGATCAGCAGCTCGCCCTGCTGGTCTCGGCCGAGCAGGGTCAGATCCTCGCCGGCGACGTAGACGGAGTAGTTCGGGATCGGGCCGCCGATGGTCACCGGCTCGCCGGGCCGCATCTCGGCCGCGGTGGCCACCACGGTGGCCTCCGTCGGGCCGTAGGTGTTGAACAGCTGGCGGCCGCCGGTCGCCCAGCGGGCGATCAGCGGCTCGGGCAGCGCCTCGCCGCCGAGCAGGACGAGGCGCACTCGCGGCAGGTCGCCGGAGATCATCGCCAGGAGCGTCGGGACGGTGTCGAGCACCGTGATCCCCTCGGCCTCCAGGATGCCGGGGAGCGATTCCAGGTCGCCCATCATGGCGGGGCTCGCCACGAACAGGGTCGCGCCCACGAGATACGGCACCCAGATCTCCTCCATCGAGAGATCGAAGGCCACCGAGGCGCCCTGGAAGACCACGTCGTCGGCGCGCATCCCGTAGAGGGCGTTCCCGGACCGCAGGAAGTGGCAGATGTTGGCGTGGCTGATGACGATGCCCTTGGGCACGCCGGTCGAGCCCGAGGTGTAGATCAGGTAGGCGGGGTGCTCGGGCGTCAGCCCGGCCGCGCGCGGATCGGGCAGCGGCGCACCGGCGGGCGTCCCGGAGTCGAGATCGGCGGGCGTCAGGGCCGGGGCGACGTCGGGCGCCGCCGCGGCGAGCGCCGGGGAGACCAGCAGCGCCTTCGCGCCCGCGTCGGCGAGGCACACGCCCACCCGGTCCGCCGGCGCCTCGGCGTCGAAGGGCAGCCAGGCCGCGCCCGCCATCGTGATGCCGATCTGCGCCACGAGGAGGTCCGGGCCACGGGCCATCCAGAGGCCGACGATGTCACCCGGCCCGATGCCGCGATGGGCGAGGCCGGCGGCGATCCGGCCGGCCCGGGCGGCGACCTCCGCGTAGGTCAGGTGCGGGTGAACGCCCCCGGCGCCGACGCCGGCGCCGTCGACCAGGCAGGGATGATCGGGCCGGGTCTCGGCCGCGTGCAGGAAGATCTCGGCCAGGACCTCGTCGCGGATGAGGTCGGGCCGGTGGTCGCCGCGCAGGATCGCCGCCGCGGCTCCGAGAGGCGCGGGCTCCCCGGCCGTCGGTCCGGGCCGGGTCTTCTCGGCGACGTCGCTCATCCGCTGCTCCGCTGGCCGCCCGCTCGGGCCGGCGCCTGTCCTGGCCGCCGCCCTATAGCCTGCCGATCATGCCGTTATCGAGGCGGCTTTGCACTGCGCCGGCGCACGGGATCAAGCCCAGCGCCAGCCACCGGGCTCGAGGATCAGGACCTCGCCCTGGCGGATGCCCAGGCGGGGCGCCGCGTAGACGTCGAGGTGGCCGAGGGCGACCAGCGCGGCCCGCGCGACGCCGCCATGGGCGACGATGACCGTGTCCCGCTCCAGCCCCGCGATCATCGGCCCGACGCGCTCGACGAGGCCGGCATAGCTCTCCGCGCCGAGACCGGGCGGGCGGTAGTGCCAGCGGTCTCGGTCGCGGCCGGCGGCCCCGGCCGGGTCGCGGCGGCGGATCTCCGCCCAGGTGGAGCCTTCCCAGCTGCCGAAACCGATCTCCCGCAGGCGCGGGTCGACGCGGTACGCCTCGGGCGGCAGGCCGAGTGCGCCCCGCAGGATCTCCATGGTGCGCCGGGTGCGCTTGAGCGGGCTCGCGACGAAATCGGCCTCTGCCAGGGCCGGCCCCGCCGCGGCGGCGAGGCGCTCCGCCACGGCCGCGGCCTGTGCCTCCCCCTGGGCATTGAGGTCGGTGTCGCGCCCGCCCTGGAGGCGCCCCTCGGCGTTCCAGGCGGTCTGGCCGTGCCGGATGAAGTAGATCGTACCCAACCGTCTCAACCCCGTCCTGCACAGGCGTCCGGAACAGCCTGGACTACCGGCCGTTCTCGCCGGCGGTCGGCAATATCCGGAACTAGGTCCTGCCCCATGTCCAAGAAGCACGGCAAGCATCATCGCGGCCACAAACGCGGTGACGGCATGACAGGTGAGGCCGATCTGCATGGCGCCACCGTGGATCACCGCCCGTCGACGGCCCGCTGGGCCGGCAGCGTCGACAGCGTGGCCGAATCCGTCCCGGCGGCGCTCGGCCGGCACGGGCCGGTACCGATCCGCCCGGCGCCCGGCATCGTGGCGGTCGAACCGGGGGCGCCCTTCGATCTCGGCACGGTCGATCCCGACGACGTCGGCGGTCTCGACAAGGACTGGGCGAAGGACGCCCTCGCCCAGGAGCGGGCGCGCATCGTCGCCCTCCAGGAGCGCCTCTACGCGGAGCGCGCCAGGAGCCTCCTGCTGGTGTTCCAGGCGATCGACACGGGCGGCAAGGACGGCACGATCCGGTCGGTGCTCAAGGGGGTGAACCCCCAGGGCTGCGCGGTGGCCTCGTTCAAGGTGCCCTCGAGCGAGGAGCTCGATCACGACTTCCTGTGGCGCTACCACGCCCGGGTGCCGGGGCGCGGCATGATCGGTGTGTTCAACCGCAGCCACTACGAGGACGTGCTCGTCGTGCGGGTGAAAGGCCTCGTGCCGGATGCGGTCTGGCAGAGCCGCTACGGCCGGATCAACGATTTCGAGCGCCTGCTCACCGAGTCGGGCACGACGGTCGTGAAGTTCTTCCTGCACATCTCCAAGGCGGAGCAGAAGCGGCGCCTGGAGGCCCGGATCGCCGACCCCGAGAAGCACTGGAAGTTCGACCCGGCCGACCTGGTCGAGCGGAAATCCTGGGACGCCTACCAGCAGGCCTTCGCGGACGCCCTCGGCCGCTGCTCGACGCCCGAGGCGCCCTGGCTGGTAGTGCCGGCCAACCACAAGTGGTTCCGCAACTACGTGATTGCCCGGACCGTGGCGGATACGCTGGAGGCCATGGACCCGCGATTCCCCGAGGCCGCCAAAGGCATCGCGGATCTGACGGTCCCCGACTGACGCGGGAGAATCCGGGATGCTGGTGGTTCGAGAGGTCGCGATCTCGGGCTACCGCTCGCTGCGGCGGATCGGCTTCCCGGTCGACGCGCTGTCGGTCTTCGTCGGCGGCAACGGCACCGGCAAGACCAACCTCTACCGGTCTTTGGAGTTGCTGCAGGCCGCCGCCCGGGGCACCCTCACCCGCGACCTCGCCGCCGAGGGCGGCATGGACTCCGCCCTCTGGGCCGGCCGCCGGCGGCAGGGCGAGGCGGCGCGGATCCGCCTGTCGGCCACCCTGCGCCACGACACGATCGGGCAGGAATTCGTCTACGCCGTCGAGATCGGGCTGGTGCAGCAGGTCGGCGGGACGACCTTCGGCGCCGCCTTCCGGAAGGAGCCGCAGGTCAAGGCCGAGCGCCTGACGGTCCGCACCCGCGGCCGCGCGGCCGTGATCCTCGATCGCGACGGGCGGAGCGGCTTCGTCCGGGACGCGGAGGGCCGCAAGCGCACCCTCGGCGGTGACCTGCTGCCGACCGAGACCGCCCTCGGCAGCCTCCTCGACGCCACCGGCCATCCCGAGATCGCCGTGGTCCGCCTCGCCCTGGCGGGGTGGCGCTTCCACCACGATTTCCGGACGGATGCCGAGTCGCCCCTGCGCCGGCCCTGCCTCGCGGTGACGACGCCGACCCTCGCGTCCGACGGCGCGGACCTCGCCGCCGTCTTCGCCACCCTGGCGCATATCCGGGAGGACACGACCGAGATCGACGAGGCCGTCGACGGCGCCTTCCCGGGCGCGGCGCTCGTGCTGCCGGAGCCGGGCCGTCACGCGCGCTTCGGCCTGCGCTTCCCCGACTTCCCGGGCCGGACCTTCGATCCTCCGGAACTGTCGGACGGCACCCTGCGCTACCTCGCCCTGGCCGGCGCGCTGCTCGGCTACCGGCTGCCGCCGTTCATCGCGCTGAACGAGCCCGAAACCAGCCTGCATCCCGATCTCATGGATCCGCTGGCTCGGCTGATCGCGCGGGCCGCGGAGCGCACGCAGGTCTGGCTCGTCACGCACTCGGAGCGGCTGGCGGCCGGCATCGCGGAGCACGGGAAGGTCCGGCCGCGCACCGTCATCAAGCGCGACGGCGAGACCTGGATCGACGGGCTCACGCTCTCGGGGGAGTTCGACGAGGCGGAGGACGCGTGAGCCATGCCGGGCCGCTCACGCCTCAGGTCCGGGCGGCCGCGACGACCGACCCGCCTCAGTCCTTGTCGAGGGTGAGATCCGGCGCCTCGGGATTCTTCATGCCGACGACGTGGTAGCCGGCATCCACGTGGAGGATCTCACCGGTCATGCCGGCCGCCATGTCGGAGACGAGGTAGGACGCGGTCTCCCCCACCTCCCCGATCGTCACGGTCCGGCGCAGGGGCGCGTTGTACTCATTCCACTTCAGGATGTAGCGGAAATCGCCGATCCCGGAGGCCGCGAGGGTCTTGATCGGGCCGGCCGAGATGGCGTTGACCCGGATGTTCTTCGGGCCGAGATCGGCCGCGAGGTAGCGCACCGACGCCTCCAGGGCCGCCTTGGCGACGCCCATCACGTTGTAGTGGGGCATCCACTTCTCGGCGCCGTAATAGGTCAGCGTCACCAGCGAGCCGCCCGGGCGCATGATCTTCTCGGCGCGCTGGGCCACGGCGGTGAACGAGTAGCAGGAGACCAGGAGCGACTTGGTGAAATTGTCCTCGGAGGTCTCGATGTAGCGGCCGGTCAGCTCGTCCTTGTCGGAGAAGGCGACGCAGTGGACGACGAAGTCGATGCCGTCCGGGAAGACCCTGGCGGCCTCCGCGAAGACCGCGTCGATCGTGGCCGCCTCGGTGACGTCGCAGTGCCCGATCACGTGGGCGTCGAGTTCCTTGGCCAGGGGCTCGACACGCTTGCGCAGGGCGTCGCCCTGGTAGGTGAAGGCCAGTTCGGCCCCGTGGGCGCGGGCGCTGCGGGCGATGCCCCAGGCGATCGAGCGGTTGTTGGCGACCCCGAGGACGATGCCCCGCTTGCCCGCCAGAAGGCCCTGCCCGTGTTCCGCCATGATCGATCCCGAAGCCGCGCGACCCCTCTCGGGGCCGGGGGGCCTCCTTAGCGGAGGCGGCCCGGCGACGGAAGTCCGGGACGCCGCCGAGCGCCTTCATGCGCGCCCCGGTGGCTACGCCGGCGCGTCAGGCCGCGTTGGCCGCCCGGCGGCCGCGGGCGAATTCGGTCAGTGCCGCGTCCTCGCCCTCCGGCAGGACGATCGCCGTCGTGGCGAACAGGTCGCCGCGGGTGCCGTCCTTCTTCGGAAGCCCCTTGCCGCGCAGGCGGAATGTGCGGCCGGAACTCGTCATCGCCGGGATCTTCATCTCGACGGCGCCGGTGAGCGTCGGCACGCGGATCGTGCCGCCGAGCACGGCATCCTCCAGCGGGACGTCGACGCTGGTGCGCAGGTCGGCCCCCTCGACGGTGAAGCGCGGGTGCTGCCGGATCCGGATGGTGAGGAGGGCGTCGCCCGGCTCGGCCCGGAGGCCGCCGCTCTGGCCGAGGCCGCGCAGTCGGATGGTCTGGCCGTCGACCACGCCGCGGGGAATCACGACGTCGACCTCGCGGCCCGTGGGCAGGGCGAGGCGCAGCTTCTCCTCGCTGGCGACCTGCTCCAGCGTCACCAGCAGTTCCGCGGCGACGTCCTCGCCCCTGGCCGCCTGGCGCTGGCCGCCCGGACCGGCGCCGCCGGCGCGGAAAGCCTCCCCGAAGATGTGCGAGAAGATGTCCTCGCCCATCCCGCCGCCGCCGCGCTGCGCGCGCGCCATGTTCTCGAAATCGAAATTGCCCCCGCGCCCGCCGCCGAAGCCGCCGAACCCCTCGAAGCCGGTCGCGCGCGGCTTGCCCTCGGCGTCGATCTCGCCGCGGTCGAACTGCTTGCGCTTCTCGGAATCGCCCAGGATCTCGTAGGCCGAATTCGCCTCGGCGAACCGGTCCTTGGCCTTGGCGTCGTTCTTGTTGCGATCGGGGTGGAAGTCCTTGGCGAGCTTGCGATAGGCCTTCTTGATCTCGGCCTCGCTCGCCCCCTTGGCCACGCCCAGCACGTCGTAGGGATTGCGCATGGATCTCTTGGCTGTGCGGTTGGCTGTGCGATGTGGGTACGCAACCGGGATGTGGGATGGATGTTGCATCCCTGCAACGGTTCTGGCGGCGAAAGTCTGCGGGTTCGGGCCGAACGTCAAGCGGCCGATCTCGCCGCGGCTCCGCGCCGGCCCTATCGTCGGACACGGCGCGGAACGGCGCCTCCGGGCCGGGGGCCGCGCCCGTCTGGATCACCTGAAACCGGAGAGCCGATGCACTACGCCTGCGACCACCTCCACCTGCGCAGCCGCGACGCCGTCGCGGCCGCCTCCTTCTACGTCGAGACCTTCGGGGCCCGGGAGGTGAAGCGCGTCGGCGCGGACCCGGTGCAGCGCGTCGTGCTCGACCTCGGCGGCCTCGCCGTCTTCATCGAGCAGGCCCCGGACGAGATCGCGCCGGCGACCGCCACGCCCTGCCTCGGGATCGAGCATTTCGGGCTGCGCGTCGCCGACATCGAGGCCGCGATGGCCGATCTCACCGCCCGGGGCGTGCCCGTGCGGACCGGCATCACGGAGCGCGGCCCCGGCCTCCGGATCGCCTTCGTGGAGGGCCCCGACGGGGCGCTGATCGAGATCCTGGAGCGGAAATCCGCCTGATGGCGCCGCGACCCGCGCGCCGCCGCGCCCTCACCGCGGCGCTGATCCTGCTGCTGGCGGCGTCCGGCGGGGCGGCGGCACGCCCGTTCACGGACGCGGCCGGCCGCACGGTCGAACTCTCCGAACGGGTTGGGCGGGTGCTCGCCGCGGGACCGCCGGCCGCGGTGCTCCTCTACACGCTGGCGCCCGACCTCATGGCCGGCTGGGTGAGCGCCCCGCATCCCGAGGCGCTGCCCTTCCTCGCGCCCCGGACCCGGGCCCTCCCCGCCTACGGCCGCCTGACCGGGCGCGGCGGCACGGCGAACGTCGAGGCGGTGCTGACCGCCAAACCGGACCTGATCGTGGATTCGGGCAGCCTCGGGCCGACCTACGCGTCGCTCGCCGACCGGGTCCAGGCGCAGACCGGGATCCCCTACATCCTGCTCGACGGCAGCTTCGCGAAGACCCCGGAGGCGTATCGGCAGCTCGGCGCGGCCCTGGGCCGTCAGTCCGACGCGGACGCCCTGGCGGCGGAGGCCCAGAGCCTCGCCGACACGGTGGACCGCGCCGTCGCGACGGTCCCGGAGGACAAGCGGCCCCGGGTCTACTACGCGCGCGGGCCGCGCGGGCTGGAGACGGGGTTCGCCGGCTCGATCAACACCGAGCTGGTCGAGGCCGCCGGCGGCCGCAACGTCGCGCAGGACGGGGGCGGCCGCCTCGGCAACGTCTCGCCCGAGCAGGTGCTCGCCTGGAACCCCGACGTGATCGTCACCCTCGACCCGGCCTTCGCGGCCGGGCTGCGCGCCGACCCGCTGTGGCGGGACGTCCGGGCCGTGCGGACCGGGCGGGTCTACGTGGCGCCGCTCCAGCCCTTCCCGTGGTTCGACGCCCCGCCGGGGGTCAACCGGCTGATCGGCCTGCGCTGGCTGGCGGCCCGGCTTCATCCGGACCTGTTCCCGCAGCCGATGCCCGAGGTGGTGCGCGCCTTCTACGGCCGCTTCTACCATGTCGACCTCGATTTCGGTCAGGCCGACGCCCTCGTCGGCCCGACGCCGCCTGGCGGCCCCCCGGGCCCGGCGCGGTGAGTCGCGTCCCGGCCGCCGCCGAGACGATCCGGGCGCGCAGCCGCCTCCGCCTACCCGCGGCGCTGCTGACCGGTCTCGCCCTGCTGGCGCTGACCGCCGTGGCGCTGGCGGTCGGCAAGTACCCGGTCGCGCCCGCCGACCTCGCCGCGATCCTCGGCCACCGCCTGCTCGGGCTGCCCCTCCGGGTTCCGGCGACGGCGGAGACGGTCGTGATGCAGGTGCGCCTGCCCCGGGTGATCGCCGCGCTGGTCGTCGGCGCGGCCCTGTCGGCCGCGGGGGCGACCTACCAGGGCCTGTTCCGCAACCCGCTGGTCTCGCCCGACATCCTCGGCGTCTCGGCCGGCGCCGGGCTCGGCGCCGTCCTGGGGATCTATCTCGGCCTGCCGGTGGCGCCGATCCAGGCCCTGGCCTTCCTGGGCGGGCTCGGCGCCGTCGCGGCGGTGTACGGCGTCGGCCTCGCCGTGCGGCGGCACGACCCGGTCCTGACGCTGGTCCTCGCCGGCGTCGCGGTGGGGGCGGTCCTCGGGGCGGGCATCTCGCTCCTCAAGGTGCTGGCCGATCCCTACAACCAGCTGCCGGCGATCACCTTCTGGCTCCTCGGGAGCCTGTCCTCGGTCACCCTCGGCGACGTCGCCGCCACCCTGCCGATGCTGCTGCTCGGCCTCGTGCCGCTGGTGCTGCTGCGCTGGCGCATGAACCTGATGAGCCTCGGCGACGCGGAGGCGCGGGCCCTCGGCGTGGAGACGCGGGTGCTGCGCCCCGTCCTGATCGCCGGCGCGACCCTGATCACGGCGGCGGCCGTGGCGATGACCGGGGTCATCGGCTGGATCGGGCTGATCGTGCCGCACGTCGCCCGGCTGCTGGTCGGGCCGGATTACCGCCGCCTGCTGCCCGCCTCGCTCGTCCTCGGGGCGGGCTACCTCGTGCTGGTCGACCTGATCGCCCGCAATCTCGGCACCGTCGAGGTGCCCCTCGGCATCCTGACGGCCCTGGTCGGGGCGCCGTTCTTCCTCTGGCTGCTGGCGTCCGGGCGCCGGGGCTTCAGCTGATGCTGCTCCGGGTCCGGGACCTCGCCTTCGGCTACAGCAGCCGGATCGTCGGCCACGACGTGTCGTTCGACCTCGCCGCCGGCGAGGTGCTGTGCCTCGTCGGGCCGAACGGCGGCGGCAAGACCACGCTGTTCCAGACGCTGCTCGGCCTGCTGTCCGCCCGCGCCGGGCGGGTGATCCTCGACGGCACCGACCTGTCGCGCCTGTCGCGGAAAGCCGTCGCCCGCACCATCGCCGCCGTGCCGCAGGCGCACGCGGCGTACTTCCCGTTCACGGTGCGCGAGGTCGTCGTGATGGGCCGGGCGAGCCGGCTCGGCCCGTTCGCCGCCCCCGGGCCGTCGGACGTCGCGGCCGCCGAGCGGGCGCTGGCGGCGCTCGGGATCGGCCATCTCGCCGATCAGGTCTACACCGAGATCAGCGGCGGCGAGCGCCAGCTCGCGCTGATCGCGCGGGCGCTCAGCGGCGAGCCGCGGCTCCTCGTCATGGACGAGCCGACCGCGAGCCTCGATTTCGGCAACCAGGCCCGCGTCCTCGGGCAGGTCCGCCGCCTCGCCGAGGCCGGCATCGCCGTGCTGTTCTCGACGCACGATCCCGGGCACGCCCTGCTCTGCGCCGACCGCCTCATCGCCCTGCACGCGGGCCGCCTCGTCGCCGACGGACCCGCCGCCGCGACGGTCACGCCGGAGCTGCTGCGCCTGATCTACGGGATCGACGTGGTGGTGGCGCCGGTGCCGGGCCTCGCGGCGCCGGTCTGCGTGCCGGTCGTTGCCTGACGTGGTCGACGGATCGCGGGCCGGTCCCTCACCCGGCGCGCGACAGCGTCTCGACCGGCTCGGTCCGGCGGGGCTCCTCGGCCCGGAAAACCGCGCCGAGCACCGCCTCGCACTGCATCCGCACGCGGGCGTGGCACTCGCAGGCGGCGTTCGAGACCGCCCGGCGGTCGAGGATCGTGATGCGCCCGCGGCCGACCCGGATGAGGCCCTGCTCCTGCAGCACCCGCAGGATCCGCGTGAGGTAGGTCCGCTGGACCCCCAGCATGGAGGCCAGGACCTCGTGCGTGATCGGGAGGGTGTCGCCGCCCGTCCGGTCCTGCAGCGACAGCAGCCAGCGCAGGCAGCGCTGCTCGATCGGGTGCAGGGCGTTGCAGGCCGCGATCTGGAACAGCTGAGCCAGGAAGCAGTCGGCGTAGCGCGCGAACAGGTCGCGGAGCGTCGATGACTCGAGCTCGGCCTGCCGGAGCCGCGCCGCGTCGAGGCGCAAAGCCGCGCCGCCGATCTGCGCCAGCCCGCTGACCGCGGGCGGCAGCCGCCCCTCGCCGATGATCCCGCCGATCGCGCCCTCGTGCCCGACGCTCGCGATCTCGGCCGTCCGGCCGTCCCGCGTGGCGACGATCAGCGCCACGACGGTCTGGTCGCGGGGGAAGATGACGTGGCTCGCCGCGGCGCCCGCCGCCAGCGCCGTATCCCCCTTGGCGAAGGTCACCGGCTCCAAGTGGGGGGCGATCAGGGCGCGATCCGAACCCGGCAGCGCGTCGAGGAGCAGGTTGCCGGTGGAGGCGGCAGAGTCGATCGGCATAGGGGACGGAGAGGTGCGGGAGGAGAGTCTCCCGTCAGGATCCTCTCGGGCTCGCCCGCCGGTGCGCGGGCCCGTCAGCCATACCCCGCGCTCTACGTCCTTGAACTAACCTAGGTTTCGCCGACGCCTTTCATCTACTTGTCCGTGCAGAGCCCCTGCTCGGAGAGCCGCTTGTGCTCGCGCGGGTCGCAGTCGGTCGTCAGGAACGAGGCCCATTCGGACGGGGTGCCGTAGAAGGCGTTGCGGTCGACGTCGCCGCGCACGCCCGGAACCCGGCCCGTGGACGTGAACTGCCACAGCATCCACTTGCGGTTGACGAAGCGCTGCTCCGGCTCGGCCGCGGTGGAGCGCAGCCAGTGCGGGTAATCGGGGAGCTCGCCCTCCAGGACGTCCTTGTGGAACGTGATGTCGGTGTAGATGATCGGGCGCTTGCCGGTGTAGCGCTCCATCTCCTCCAGCATCTCGGTGACCATCGCCAGGGCCTGGGCCTTGGGCAGCTTCTTCGGGCAGGTCTGCGAGTGGCCGTTCCACTCGACGTCGAGGACAGGCGGCAGGGCGGTGGGGTCGTTGGGGACGTTCTTCTTGAACCAGTCCATCTGCTCCCGGGCGGAGCGGCACCAGAACACGAAGTGGTAGGCCCCGCGCGGCACGCCGGCCCGGGCCGCGCCGTCCCAGTTGGTCCGGAAGCGCTCGTCGACGTGGTCGCCGCCCTCGGTGGCCTTGATGAAGGCGAACTGGGTGCCGGCGGCGCGGACCGAGGCCCAGTCGACGTTGCCCTGCCACTTCGAGATATCGATGCCCTGGATCGGGTGAAGCTTGGCCTTGGCCACGCCCGGATGGGGCTTGGCGTCGCCCTTCGTCGGATAGAAGTCGTTGTTCGACGCGCAGGCGGCGAGGCCGGCCAGGATCGCGGCGGCGGCGAAGCGCCCGGCGAGACGCCGGGCCGGCTTGAGGCGACTGATCAGGCCCCGAGCGAGATCTTCGATCGGTGACCGCGAAGGCGTGTAGATCCGCGACATCAGTGTTTAGCCCGCCACCGAAGATGCGCCACAGACAGGCGTATTCGATGGCCCTGGCGCGGTTAACGGAGCTTTGCGATCATTGCGGCGGAATTCCGGGACGCGTTGCATCCCCGCGACATACGGCGTCGATCCCCGGCTGGTTCACAGGGCCGCATACGGCTAAGTCGCGGTCCCGCAACGCGAGTCCGGACGGGGCACCGTGAGTAAGCAACTCTTTACCATAGGCTACGAAGGCCTCGACTCGGAGCGCCTCGTCGGCGTCCTGCGCTCGGCCGGGGTCGCGGTGCTGGCGGATGTCCGGGCGGTGGCGAACTCGCGCAAGCGCGGCTTCTCGAAGGGCGCGCTCGGCACCTCCCTGCGCGAAGCCGGGCTCGGCTACGCGCATCTGCGCAGCCTCGGCACCCCGAAATCCGGCCGGCAGGCGGCGCGGGCCGGGGACGCGGCGCTGATGCGCCGGATCTACTGCGAGGAAGTGCTGGACACCGCTGCCGGGATCGCGGCGCTCGACGAACTCGCCGCGCTCGCCGAGGCGTCGCCGATCTGCCTGCTCTGCTTCGAGCGCGATCCGGCCGGCTGCCACCGGCGCGTACTGGCCGAGCGCCTCGCGCCGCGGGGCTTCGTGGTCAGCGATCTCTACGGCTGAAGCGTCTCAGCGCCCGGGCAGCGGTCGCGGCTGCGGCTGCGCGCGCATGCCCAGCGCGCCGGCGAGGCGCCGGACCGGGCCGAGGGCGGCCGTCAGTCCCCGCGGCGCGGCCCCGCGGGGCGCGCGCGGCCGGCGCCGGTCGGCGTCGGGCACCGGCTCGACCGGCAGGTACAGCGTGTCGAAGAAGGACATCTCGAGCAGCACGGCGCCGTCGTCGCCGGTGATCACCATCGCGGCCTCGATGAGGCGTGGGTCGCCGCCGTGCTGACGCATCAGCCCCTGCACGATCGTGCGCGCGGTCGACCGGGCGGCCTCGACATCCTCGACCCACTGGGCCGCCGAGGCCGGGAGCGAGGCGTTGCCGAGGCGGATGGTGAAGTGCGCGCGGACCATGGAGCGCTCCTGGGAGGGGACCGGCGGGACGCCGCCGGCAACGGGTGTCAGGCGGCCTGGGCGTCGTCGACCGCTTCGGCGACGCTCGCACCGTCGGCCTCGGATCTCTCGGCCGCGGATTTCGGATCGAAGGCGTCCGCGAGCAGGCCGAGGCGCCGCGCCATGTCCCGCACCTCATTGAGGGCGATCGACTTCTGGCCTTCCTTCACTGCCCGCGTGATGTCGCTGACCTGGGTGGTGGCGATCCGCTTCAGTTCGTCGGCGAGCTGCTGGCTGGTCATCATCGCATCCGGACTCGGCTTGTCGGGCTGAGCCGGGACCGTGGGGCGGCGGGGCTTACCAAGGCGTTTCGCCGGGGATCGACGCCTGTGGACAAGCTTGGGGATCCGCGGCCGGCGCAACCCTGCCGACCGGCTTCCGCGCGGGCTCAATCCTGCAGGTGCCGCGCCGCGATGATCGAGGCGGCCGTGCGGTTCTCCACGCCGAGCTTCGCGTAGATGCTCTCGAGGTGCTTCGTCACGGTCCGGTGGCTCAGCCCGAGGATCTCGCCGATGTCGCGGCTCGACTTGCCCCGGGACAGCCAGAGGAGGACCTCCGCCTCGCGCCCGGTGACCGGCAGGCGCACCCGCAGCCGCTCGACCCCCGCCGACAGCGCGTCGCGCGACAGGCGGAGCAGGATCTCGTCTGGGGTGCGGCCGATGAAGGTCAGGGCGTAGGCGACGCCGTCGCGATCGGTCAGCGCGAGGGGCTGGGCGGCGCCGGCGAGGCAACCGCGCAGCCACTCGCGGGCGCCGGCGGGCAGCGCGGGGGTGCCGGAGGGTACCGCGCCGAGCCCGGCGAGCAGGCGTCCGGCCTGCGGGGTCGACCACAGGATCGTGCCATCCTCGGCGACCGCGAACAGGGTCCGCCCGGCCGTGTCGAGGGCGGTCCGGGCGCTCTGCGCGGCGCGGGCGCTCGCGAGATGCACGCGGATCCGGGCCAGGATCTCGTCGGGGGCGATGGGCTTCGTGACGTAGTCGATCCCGCCGGCGGAGAGCCCCTTCACGATGTGCTCGGTCTCGCTCAGCCCGGTCATGAAGATCACCGGCACGCCGGCGAGCTGCGGCTTGGCCTTGAGCCGCCGGCAGGTCTCGAACCCGTCGAGGCCCGGCATCACCGCGTCGAGGAGGATCACGTCGGGGGTGATCTCGTCCACCAGGGTCAGGGCGAGGTCGCCGCCGACGGCGACCAGCACGGTGGCGCCGGACCGCTCGATCGCCTCGGTGAGGAAGCTCAGCGTGTCGGGCGAATCGTCGATCACCAGGACGATGTCCCGGTGCGGCTGGACCTTCGGCGCCTCAGTCATGGCGGGCGAGTTCCTGCAGGACCGCGAGGTAGCGGCGAAGGTCGTATCCCTCGACGAGCCCGCGCATCCGGGTGACGAAAGCGGGCGGCACGGTCGGGTCCTGCTCCATCTGGGTCAGCTTGGCCTCGATGGCGCGGATATGCCCGATCCGGCCGAGGCGCAGGAGCTCGCCGACATGCTCGGGCCCCGGCCCCGGGACGTCCGCCGCGGCCGCGGCCG
Organism: Methylobacterium sp. 285MFTsu5.1; assembly: GCF_000383455.1. Taxonomy (NCBI): domain Bacteria; kingdom Pseudomonadati; phylum Pseudomonadota; class Alphaproteobacteria; order Hyphomicrobiales; family Methylobacteriaceae; genus Methylobacterium; species Methylobacterium sp. 285MFTsu5.1. The sequence continues at coordinate 234,149 of NZ_KB911275.1, forward strand.
CGGCCGCCCCGGACCGCCCCGGCGCGGCGCCCTCGGTCCATTCGAGGTGCAGGAGCTTGCCGATCCGCTCCATCACGTCGCGCAGGTCGAAGGGCTTGGCGAAGATCGCGTCGTGCGGGGCGTCGTCGCCCCGGGTCGGGCTGATCTCGTGGACGTTGGCGGACATCATGGCGATCGGGCCGGTATGCCCGGCCTGCCGCAGGGCCGCCGCCGCCGCCCAGCCGCTCATCCCGGGCATCGCGATGTCGAGGAGGACGAGGTCGACGCCGCCTTGTGCGACCGTCGCGAGGCACTCGGATCCGGAGCCGGCCTCCCGCACGGAGATGCCCTGCGGCTCCAGGATCGCCCGCATCAGCGCGCGGTGAGCGCTGTCGTCGTCGGCGACCAGGACGGTGCGGCGCGCGCCCGCGTAGGCCCGCTCCGGGGGTGCGGCCGGCGCGGGCGCGACGATCGGCGCGGGCTGGGCCACGGAGGCCAGCATCAGGCGCAGCCGCGCCTGCGTGCCGCCGCCGGGGGCGGCGGTCACGGTGATCTCGCCGCCCAGGAGCTGCGCCAGCAGGTTGGCGATGGTGAGCCCGAGCCCGGTCCCCGGCGTGCTGCGGGCGGCCGGGGTCGAGCCGCGCTCGAACGGCTCGAAGATCCGCGCGAGGTCCGCCTCCGGGATGCCCGGCCCGGTATCGCGGATAGTGAACACCGCGATCTGGCTCCGGTAGCTGAGGTCCAGCGAGACGGTGCCGGCTTCCGTGAACTTGATGGCGTTCGACAGGAGATTGAGCAGCACCTGCCGCAGGCGCTTCTCGTCGGTGGCGACCACCGCGGGCAGGATCTCGGGCCGCGCGAAGCGGAACTCGAGCCCGGCCTCCCGCGCCTGGAGGCGGACCATGTCGACCAGCTGGTCGAGGAAGTCGGTCAGCCGGACCTCGTCGCGGTGGATCTGGAGGCGCCCGGCCTCCATGCGCGAGATGTCGAGGAGGCCGTCGATCAGGCCCGACAGGTGCTGGGCGCTGCGCCGGATCACCCGCAGGCCGTTGACCCGGTGGGCCGGGATCGCGGGGTCGGATTCGAGGAGCTGGGCGTAGCCGAGCACCGTGGAGAGCGGCGTTCGCAGCTCGTGGCTGATCCCGACCACGTAGCGGCTCTTGGCCTGATTGGCGGCCTCGGCCCGCTCCTTGGCCTCCTGCAGCTTGGCGTCGGTGATCTTATGGGCGGCGATCTCGGCCTGGTAGAGCGCGGTCTGGCGCATCGTCTCGGCCTGGGCGACGCGCCGGCTCTCCTGGGCGAGCACGAACAGCCACGCCACGACGCCGAGGATCACCACCAGGGTGAAGAACACGCTGGTCAGCGCCGTGCGCAGGAACTCGCGATTCTCCGGGTGGGCGATCGTCGCGCCCGCGTGCACGATGCCGAGGATCAGGCCGATCACCGCGCAGAGCGTCAGCATCACCGCGAGGTAGCGGCCCAGTGGCGCGCCGATCCAGGCAGCGGTGCGGCCCGGCAGGATCCGCGCGACGGCGGCCTGCGCCTGCACCTCCAGGCGCCCGTGGGGCTTGCACAGGTCGCCGCAGCGGGCGTCGAGCGAGCAGCAGAGGGAGCAGATCGGGGCGTCGTAGGCCGGGCAATGGGCCATGTCCTCGCCCTCGAAGGGCAATTCGCAGACCCGGCAGACCACCTCGGCCGCGCCCCAATCCCGCTTCGGGACCCGCGCCAGGTACCAGCGCCCCGCCGTCGCCCAGGCGATCGCCGGCGCGGCGCAGAACGCGATCGCCAGGGTCAGCAATGGCGCGAAGGGCTGCAGGGTCGCGCCGAGCCAGCCGACATAGGCCGCGCCCCCGGCCGCGAGGGATAGCGCCATGGCGCCGGTCCCCACGGGATTCACCGCGTAAAGGTGGGCGCGCTTGAACTCGATGCCCGGGGGCGAGAGGCCGAGCGGCTTGTTGACCGCGAGGTCGGCGGCGAGCGCGCCGACCCAGGCCGAGACCACGGAGGCGTAGAGTGGCAGGGTGCTCTCGATGGTCTTGTCGATGCCGAGCTCCATCAGGAGCACCGCGATGGCGACGTTGAACACGAGCCAGACCACCCGTCCCGGATGGCTGTGGGTCAGGCGCGAGAAGAAGTTCGACCACGCGATCGAGCCGGCATAGGCGTTGGTCAGGTTGATCTTGAGCTGCGACACGAGGACGAACAGCCCGGTGAGCAGCAGCGCCGCCCGGCTCCCCTCCCCCGTCAGGTAGCCGAAGGCCACCGCGTACATGCGGGTCGGCTCGGCGGCGTGCTCGGCCGGGACGCCGTGCCCCAGCGCAAGGACCGCCAGCGCGGCGCCGAGCAGGATCTTCAGCATCCCGGGCAGGATCCAGCCAGCGCCGCCCGAGAGGACGGCGAGCCACCAGCGGCGGTCGCGCGGGCCCCGCGGCTCCGGCACGAAGCGCAGGAAGTCGACCTGCTCGCCGACCTGGGCGAGCAGCGCCAGCAGGACGCCGGTGGCGAGACCGAAGCGCGCGAGGTCGAAGCCGCCCCCGCCGCCGTCGAGGCCCGGGTAGCCGGCGAGCGCCCGCAGCGGCCCCGTGCCCTGCGCCGCCACGAAGATCAGCGGCAGCAGGCTCAAGGCGATCCAGATCGGCTGCGTCCAGATCTGGAACCGGCTGATCAGCCGGATCCCGTAGACGACCAGGGGAATCACCGCTCCGGCGCAGAGCAGGTAGCCGACGCCGAGCGGCAGCCCGAAGCAGAGCTGCAGAGCCAGAGCCATGATCGCCGCCTCGATGGCGAAGAACAGGAAGGTGAAGCTCGCGTAGATCAGCGAGGTGACGGTCGAGCCGAGATAGCCGAAGCCGGCGCCCCGGGTGAGCAGGTCCATGTCGACGCCGTAGCGGGCGGCGTAGACCGTGATCGGCGCCGCCGTGGCGAAGATGATCAGGCCGACGACCAGCACGGCCGCCACCGTGTTGGGAAATCCCGCTGTGAGCGCCAGCGTCCCGCCGATCGCCTCCAGCGCGAGGAACGAGATCGAGCCGAGGGCCGTCTGCGCCACCTCGAGGCTCGACCAGCGCCGCGCCTTCTTGGCGGTGAAGCGGAGGGCGTAATCCTCCAGCGTCTCGTCGGCGACGAAGCGGTTGTAGTCCCGGCGGATGGGGATGATGCGCTGCGGACCGCTCATCGGGCCCCGGCCGGGACGATCAGCCCGTCGTGCCCGGGCAGCGTCGCGCACGGGCGGCCGCGCGACGCGCGCGCGCGCGAAAGACCGGGCACCGGAGCGGTGCTCCCACTATTCGCGCTCTCAGCCACCCCGACCTCAAAGTATTCCGCCGCGATGGTGCGGCGCATGCAAGACCACGGCCATACGCAAAATCGCGTATAGGCCGCACTGCAACCCAGGACCTAGCCTGCGCTCGTCGATCCGGGCCGCCTCTCAAGGCCCGGACGCGAACAGGGTCAGGCACATGGCAGACGACACCGAGACCGGCGCCGATCACGGCTTGCGCTCCCCGCTGCGGCGCAGGCTGCTCATGGGATTGGCCGGCGCCCCGGCGCTGGCGCTGTTGCCGCGCACCGCCTGGGCGGCGCCGCCGACCGCGGCGGTCAACACCACGGGCCTCGCGGTGACCGACAGCGAGGTGACGGTCGGCATTCTGCACTCGGTCACCGGCACGATGGCGATCTCGGAGACGGGCGCGCAGGAAGCGGAGAAGCTCGCGATCCAGCAGATCAACGACGCCGGCGGCGTGCTCGGCCGCAAGATCAAGATCATCCAGGAGGACGGCGCCTCCGACTGGCCGACCTTCGCCGAGAAGGCCAAGAAGCTCCTCGTCAACGACCACTGCGCCGCCGTGATGGGCTGCTGGACCTCGGCCTCGCGCAAGGCGGTGCTGCCGGTCTTCGAGCAGTACAACGGCCTGCTGTACTACCCGACCTTCTACGAGGGCCTGGAGCAGTCGAAGAACGTCTTCTACACCGGCCAGGAGGCCACGCAGCAGATCCTCGCCGGCCTGGACTGGGTCCACAAGGAGAAGGGCGGCGACAGCTTCTACTTCATCGGCTCCGACTACATCTGGCCGCGCACCTCCAACAAGATCGCCCGCAAGCACGTGGAGAACGTGCTCAAGGGCAAGGTCGTCGGCGAGGAGTACTTCCCCCTCGGCCACACGCAGTTCAACTCGGTCATCAACAAGATCAAGCTCACCAAGCCCAAGGTGATCTTCGCCG